>NZ_AUTO01000176.1:0-14842 GCF_000498055.1 Pseudoalteromonas sp. TB51 | reverse complement strand
GCGGCATGTCGCCACCGGGGTTTGCTGACGCTGCTAACAAACTAGGTATTAGCGAAGAAATGCTTATGCAAGCAATGCAAAAAGCCGGCGGCCCTAATGCCGATTTAACGGTTGTAGCAAAGGCACTTAACGTAACACCGGAGCAGCTAAAAGCAGCCCTACCCGAAAAACCTAAACGCTAATTAACCTGAACTCTGGTTAGAGATTTACTAACATATTGAACCATAATGATATTTAAGTTTATTTTCTCTAACCAGAAACTTTCAGTGAAAATAAGGCAAATTTACGCGTCAATCGCTGGCCTATTGCAAGTAAGTTAAACGCGGTTTGCACTGAAAATAGCTGCCCGAGATAGATTTATTATCCAAATTCAGGCTAATTATAAATTACGTCAAGCGTTAAAAGCACTTGCCGTAACAATTAGTTACGCAACTTATAGCCTATAAAAGTTCCTAAAATCGTCAAAAATGTGAGAAAACGTTGGCTTGTGTTAAGAACAGTAAACGTTAGTAAAAAGCTGTAAACACGCCCCTGTTATCGGTTACATGTCAGTTACCATTCAGTTTAAAGCGCTAGTATTGAACCCAGTTATGTAACAACATACACGAGGCACTAGTATGAAACTGACTCAATTACTCCCTGCTCTACTTGCCATAAGTGCAGTATCTGGCGCTGCATATGCAGCACCCAATGAGCGAGAACACGCAAAAAGTTTTAATAATGAGCGCGCAAAACGCATCGAATACAAACGAGATGAGCGCCGCGATGACAAAAAACAGCGTATAGAATATAAAAAAAACGACCGTAAAGAGCGCAAACAAGCCAAACGCGAGCACCGCAAAGAGCAAAAGCGCAAAGTTGCCCATTACAAACAGCAGCAACGCACTCGTAATTATTTTAAACATAATCGCCACAACGTAGTGACCTACCGGCCTGGGCATTATTTTAATCATTTACCGCGCAATAGTGCTTCAATCAGATTTAATGGCATTACGTTTACATTTAGTGATGGTATTTACTATAGAAAAGCAAAAAGAGGCTACCACGTAGTTAAGCCACCAAGAGGCTTAAGAATACGCTCACTACCAAGGCATTATTCACACTTTAAACGCCATAATACCACTTACTATACCTACCAAAATGTATATTACGTGGCAGATAATAATGGTTATAGAGTAGTTGATGAGCCTAAAATAGTGGTTAATCAGGCTATTAAGGTAGGCAGTGCTAAAAATTATGATTTAGGGCAAACCTACGACACCCTCCCTATTTCGGCAGAGGCAGTCACGATTAACGATCAACAATATTTTAAGTACCAAGATATTTATTTTTTACCGCAAATAAACGGTGACGAAATAAAATATTTAGCGATAAATTTAGGGTAAACAATTTAGCTCAAACGCAGGGCAAGCTGCTTTATGCATCTTGCTCTTTTGACATTAAGTCGGCCATTCGTTGGTTAATTTCTTGCTCACTTAAATCTTCTTTATGGGTGCCTATGGTCCAAATATGCCCGAATGGGTCTTGTAGGGTGCCGGCTCTATCACCATAAAACTGGTCGTGCACTGGGCGTACTTCTGTAGCGCCAAGTTCAATTGCCTTTTTAAATACACTGTCTACATCTTCTACGTAAAGCATTAAACTTACCGGTGTGCCACCAAGTGCATTGGGGCTTTTAAATGACTCATCCGGGCATGAGTCCGAAATCATAATATGGGAGTCGCCAATTATAATTTCAGCATGGGCTATACCGCCCTCTGGCAGCGGCATTTGCATTACTAACTGCGCATTAAATGCATCACGATAAAAACAAATAGCTTGCTGAGCACCTTCTATAATTAAGTACGGTGTTACCGAACTAAACCCTTTGGGAATTGCTGAAACAGTCATAACGCTCTCCATTATTTTTTATGGGGTATGTATTTAGCCTATAGGTTAAAAACACTTCTTTCAACGTGTTAACTCATTTAAGTCACTATAATTAAATTAGCCAATTTGTGGTCAATAACTATACTAGCTGTAATATATATCTTACTTTTATTTGCTTAGGACTTTTATAATGTTAGCTAAAATTAGCCTCGCCGCTAAAAAGTATAAAGTTCTGAAATATTTAGTTTTAAGCTGGTGTGCTTTATTTGCCCACCAAAGCGTGGCTAAAGTTGTGATTGCCATTGTAGGTAAAACAAAAAACGACTCCTTTTATCAGCAAGCCTTTAAAGGCTGTTTGCACTTTAGTAGTGAGCACCCAGAAATAGAATGCAAGTACGATGGACCAAAAGACTTTCAAGACATTCGTAGCCAATCTATGGTCATTAATAGGTTAGTTGATCAAAAAATAGATGGGTTAATTGTAGCAACAACCGACTCTCAGCATTTGGTCACTCGTTCATTAATGGCGCTTAAAAGTAAAAACATTCCTGTTATAACGTTTGATTCTGACCTGCTTGAAAAACACCAACAGTACCGCCTAGCCTACGTAGGCAGTAACAACTTCGACTTTGGCGTTGCCTTAGGCGAGCAAGTAAAAAAACTGACCAACAAAGCAAATAATACGCTTTGCATGCAGTCGGGGCACCATACAACCCCTAATTTAAACAAGCGTATTGCTGGGGTTAGGTATGCGCTGTCTGATCAAGCGACAGCGCACCTATCAGGTAAAAACGGCTGGCGCGAACATAGTCGCTGCCCCTTATTTAGTTTAGGTAAGCGCGAAGAGTCACTAAAGCAGTTAATGCATTTATTAAAAATGGACAACCCACCCATTTTTTTAGCTGTGGCGGGGTTTGCACAATTTAACCCTCATTACGTAAATGCCTTAGCGCCTTTTAAGCAACGTATTGCCGATAAAGACATTATTATTGTTTCTGCCGATACAGAAGAAATACAGCTCAATGTGTTAAGCAGGGGCCTCTCTTCGGCTAACATAGGGCAAAACCCTTTTGAAATGGGCCGCTTGAGCACCAAGCTAATGCACGACTACATTTTATATAATAAAAAGCCTGCGCAATCTCACTACTACACCGACTTTCATTACTGTACACAAAGTAACGCCTCACAGTGCACTGTTAATCATTAAAACTTTACCCTGTTAACTGGGGGGTATGCCCTTTTAAGTACGATGCAGCGCACTTTAGCCAGCGTATTATTGCTCTAAGTTTAAGCGTTGGTGCCACGCTGCAATGCTTTCATCGGGGTATTCATCAAACTGTTTATCATTCTTTTGAATATGCGGGGTAACCCAATTAGCCTTACTGGCAAGCATTAAGTGGGTGCGCTCTGGCGATATGGGTAATTCGCTGTCTATTGCCCCAGCAAAGGGATGAACTTGCTCAGGCCATCGCGAATCATATAACCACAAATTACTGCTGCAGTGCTTACAAAAATGGCGCTCAGCGGGGCTGGTTTTATCACCCACTTTGGCATGATAAACAGTAATATGTTCACGCCCTGTAACCTCAAGCGTGCTGTATTGTGCGTTCAAGTTTATAACAAACCCGCCACTGCCGGCCGTTTTACGACAAATAGAGCAGTAACATAAGTTATAAGGATAAGGGTGTTTAGAGCTCACACTAAACGTTACTTTGCCACAGTGACAAGCGGCTTTAAGCTTCATAATAAATCCAATTAGTTACTGTTTAGAGTTAATACCATAACCAGTTAGCCATAAAAAAACCACACCCTTTACTGGGTGTGGTTTTTATTTTCTAAAGCGTTTTGTTCTAACGCTGCCAAAATCTTAAATTGCGCAATGTTTCAATAAATTTATCTGCAGAGTGCATGTTTAAATCTATCCAACCATCGTCGGCTTTACCATCAAGCCCTGCGGCTTCAAATAATGCCATGGCATCTTTTGTGTAGCCTATGTATTTCATGTGCGCGAACGCATCGCTCACAAAGTCTTTTGCCTCAGGAATACCAGAAAGCTTCTTAGCGCCCTCTTGCGTTGCAAGTACCATCACCGCATCGTAAAGCACCGAAGGGCCGCCATTGATTACTTGATCCGCTGCTACATGCTTACCTTTACTGCAACATGCACCACCTACTTGTGCGGCAACAATTTCGTAGTTAGCACCTTCAGCGTCTAAGGCATTTGTAACCGAATTAAAAATATCAGCATCAAAGCCATCGCTCACTAAAATACCTAACTTACGACCTTTAAAGGTATCTGGCGCATTTTTTAAAATACTTAGCGCATCTGATACAGGTAAATCGTTACGCGTTGGCATAGCAGCTTCAGCCGGCTCTGGCATATCTTGCAGGCGCAGGCCTTTTGCAACTTCTTGCGCTAATGTGTTATCTACATTTAATAAGTGCGAAACCACACGCTCACGAATCGGCACATGCTCTACTTTTGAAAGCTCAAATACAAATGCATATTGAATGTGCGCTTGCTCTACTTCTGTTTGGCTTAAGTAAAATTGGCGCGCTTGGCTGTAGTGATCGCTAAATGTTTCTGAGCGATAGCGCAGCTTATCTCCACCGCTTACTTCTGGCTCGCTTGAGCTTTTAAAGCCATGCACTGGGCATTCGCGGGGGTTATGCTCATCGCCGCTCCACGAGTTTGGCTCGTAGTTAGCACGCCCTTTAGGGTTATGCATTGCCATGTGGCCATCTTGTTGAAAATGACGCATTGGGCATTTAGGCGCATTAACCGGAATATGCGTAAAGTTAGGACCGCCTAAGCGTTTGGTTTGAGTATCTAAATACGAAAAGTTACGCCCTTGTAGTAATGGGTCGGGTGTAAAATCAAGCCCAGGTACAATGTTTTGTGTACAAAAAGCCACTTGCTCTGTTTCGGCAAAAAAGTTATCAACTACACGGTCAAGCACCATGCGGCCCACAATTTTTACGGGTACTTGCTCTTCAGGTATAAGCTTGGTGGCATCAAAAACATCAAATTCAAATTCATCAGCAAATTGCTGATCAAACACTTGTACACCTAGCTCCCACTCTGGGAAGTCGCCTTTACCAATAGATTCCCACATGTCTCGACGATGAAAATCAGGGTCAGCACCATTAAGTTTAAGTGCTTCGTTCCACACTACTGACTGCATACCGGCTTTGGGTTTCCAATGAAACTTAACAAATTTTTCATCGCCATTTGCATTAATAAATTTAAAGGTATGAACACCAAAGCCTTCCATAAAGCGTAAAGAGCGCGGTATGGCTCTATCTGACATGGCCCACATAATCATATGAATTGACTCAGGCGATAAGCTCACAAAGTCCCAAAAGTTATCGTGCGCGGTTTGCGCTTGTGGAAAACCACGGTCTGGTTCAGCCTTAGCTGAGTGAATTAAATCAGGAAACTTCATCGCATCCTGAATAAAAAATACAGGTATGTTGTTACCCACTAAATCCCAGTTTCCTTCTTGGGTGTAAAATTTAACAGCAAACCCGCGAACATCACGTGCTAAATCGGGAGACCCTTTATTCCCTGCCACAGTTGAGAACCGTGCAAATACCGGTGTTTTTTCACCTTTGCGCTGAAAAATATCAGCACAGGTTAAATCTTCAAGCGTATCGTAGGTTTCAAAATAACCATGAGCACCGTAGCCTCTGGCATGTACCACACGCTCTGGAATGCGTTCGTGATCAAAGTGAAACAGCTTTTCGCGCATTACATGATCTTCTAATAAACCTGGGCCGCGCTTGCCTGCACGTAATGAGTTTTGATCGTCGCTAACAGGGCACCCTTGCGCGGTGGTCATCGTTGGGTATTCATCAGAAGCCTTTTGATGTAATTCGCCACCATGCCCTTTATTGCCTGAGTATTTAAATGATTCAGCCATGTTTAGTCCTTCATACAATTTGATTTAATGGGTCGATAGTTTTTATGGGCTTTATATTAAAAGCGACTATGCAAATGCAAAATAAAGACCAGCCATCCAACCTAGTAAAAAAAGGGCTGTACAGACAAAAAAGTAGTATTTGAGGTAATTTATAAAAGAAAAAATTACACAGGCGTGTAACTTTTTCAGACAAAAAAAGAGCACTTAAAAAGTGCTCTTAGGCTTAAGCCTTAATCTTTATTCTCGTTAACTAAAATAACTTTACGATGTGGGAATGGAATTTCGATATTGTTTTCATCAAGGGCTTTTTTAATCAGCTCTGGCACCGTGTATAAAATTTCGAAGTAGTGCTCGCCTTTACAAAAAGGTCTTACTAAAAAGTCTACCGAGCTGTTGTTTAGTGTTTCTACTTCAACAAAAGGAGCAGGGTCTTTTAGTATGTGTGGATGAGCCTCAAGCACGCTATCAATAACTTTGCGAACAGCGTCGGTGTTTTCATCGTATGCCACACCAAAGTGCATATCTACGCCACGAATAGGGTGATGCGAATGATTAATAATTTGCGCTCCCCAAATTTGGCTATTTGGGATAATAACTTGCTGATTATCGAACGTTTGCAAAATAGTTGTAAACATATCAACCTCGGTCACTTTACCAAAGCGCCCTGCGGCTTCAATAAAGTCGTTTACTTTGTAAGGTCTAAATATAAGTAACATTACACCTGCAGCTAAGTTAGACATAGCACCTTGCAGCGCTAAACCAATAGCTAAACCTGCCGCACCTAATAGCGCAATTATTGAAGCTGTTTGCACACCAAAGCGGTTTAACACGGCAATAAATACAAACGCTAAAATAACATAGCGCGCCATACTGCCTAAAAAGCGAAACAGCGTGTCATCAAAGTGAGTGTATTTATGGCATAAACTAATAATCATATTACGCACTTTACCCGCAAGCCATAAGCCTATTAGTAATATAACAATTGCCATTAGAATATTTGTTGCCCACATTACTGCTGCCGGCAAATACTGATTTACATCAATATTATTTATTATCTCATCCATTTTATTGTTCCTGTTAGACTGGTTGTAAATACAAAAGCATACAAAACACTTTATATTAACTTTTTATTAACCTACCTACGAGTTTTATATTGTATTTTTATATAAAGCAGCTCTATTACTTTTTAAATTTAAATAATCCTTTAATACAAATTACCTCTGGTTTTAAAAAGTAAATTTACCGATAATTGCACCTGTAAATCTCGTGTAGCAGTTAGGTTACTGCTCGCTAAATATTAAAAAGGACTATTATGAAAAAACATTCCCTTCTACTTATGGCCTCCGCACTTACCTTCTTTGTAGGCTGCACAACAACTGTCCCAGTTAAAAATTTTGAGGACCATCCAATTCCAAAAATTTCTTCAACGAATAGCGATCTTCAACAGATCGAAAAAGGGATAGTTAAAGCCTGTATAAAACTAGGGTGGGAGTGTACACATGAATCTGCAGGAGTAATTAATGGTGTTTTGAACATTAGAACTCACCAACTAACAGTTGCAATTAACTTCGATGAAACTGCTTATAGTGTTAGTTACGTTAGCTCTAAAAACCTTAATTACAATGGCAAAAAAATTCACCGTCAGTATGTAAATTGGGTCACAAACTTAATACGTCACATCGACGCTGAAATGATCTAACTTATTATTGTTTACGGTTGTAGCCTACCTACTTGGGCTACAATAATTCTTTAATTTAGGCATGACACAAAATAAACCGACTACTTATTGAACAATTCAAGATTTTCATTCGTATAGTTTTACCTATAAACAAAAAAATTAAGTTATTGATACCCAATAATTAAAAATTTCTCTTTAATTATTCAATCTCTAATTTTACTCAGCCCTTACATTTGTAAATAAAGCCAATGTGTTCTAAACCTTAAAGAGACACCTTGTTAAGGAGCGTTGTTATGCCAACAACAAATACGATTAATAAACACTCTGAATTTGCCCGCTGCATTGAATGCAATAAGGTAAACACATTTGCGGCTTTTCACTGGCTAGCACTGGCATTTAAAGACATGACCCGTGCGCCCATATTGAGCCTTATTTACGGGGTAATATTTACCCTTATTCCTGTTGCTATTGTTTACTGGGCAATGTTTACAGGTACATATTTAGTAATACTGCCTGCAACCGTGGCGTTTGCATTAATAGGCCCAGCCTTCGCGGCAGGCCTTTACGATGTAGCATGGGAGCTTGAAAAAGGCCATAAACCCACATTTAGCCACTCTATAAAGTCGATGTTTAGAAACCCAGTAGGCGAATGGGGCTTTGCAATAATGCTAATGGTTATCATGATTGCTTGGATGCGTTTAGCTGCGCTTGTGCATGCTTTATATCCTAGCCACGCCAATCCCACCTTTGAAGAGTTATCGGCGTTTTTAACGTTAGGCAGCATAATAGGAGGGGTATTACTGGTGACTGTATTTTCGCTTTCTGCTTTTGCTCCACAAATAATGATGGAGCGCCGAGTAGATATTATGACCGCTGTAATAAGCTCTATGAACGCTGTAAAAACTAACTTTGCCGCTATGGTGGTATGGTCAATTTGTATATTTTTATTGGTAGCTGTTGGTTTTGCTACCGGTGCCACGGGCTTTATTGTAATTATGCCTTTACTTAGTTATGCCAGTTGGCATGCTTATATTGCAGTTATTAAAACCAAAAAACCTCGTGGTTACGAGTAACAACCAACCACTTAAAGTTCCAACCACACTGACTAAAAATAGCGCCAAAAGGCGCTATTTTTTTATCAACCTAGCAAAGCAAGCTGTGCTTAAAATACCCAAATAGCATGTAAAAAGGGCTGATTTTCTATTTTATTAGTCCCTAACTTGTTGTACCAATAGCGCCACTCTACCCCTACCATTAACTGCTGCGGGTTTAAATTAAAGTTTTGCCCTACATCCCAATGCACAGCGGGTTGAGCAAGCAGCCACTCATTAACTTTATTGCCTAGTTCGTCATCACGCCCAGAAATATATTCTACGTGGCCAGTAAAATAAAATGCTTGGCTAGCTAGTGTAAAAGGAGCACCCCATGCAAGGTCTATAAAAATGCTGTTGTCTTGCTTGGCTAGCTGATCTTTTTGCACGCCGCCGTTGGCATCAATGTAACCTGCAAAAGTGGTTGTTAAAAAATCAAAGCCTGGGGCATCCCAGCTGAGCTTGATGCCTGGGGTATATTTCATTAACCCCTCTTCACCGGCGTTTATACCAAACACTAAACCTGTGTCTTTTATTGCACCATAACGCACAGAGGTACCAAAGGCTTTTGATAAGCTAAGTGTTGTGTACCACTCGCCATATATACCCGTATCTTGAAAACCATCACTAAGGCTGTCGTTTAAAAAGTCGATAAAAAAGTAGTTATCACCTAAGTCATGCTCTGAGGCATGCTCTATGGTGTAGGTGCGTGTAAATGACGACTCCCCGGTAAAGGGATTTAAGGCATCGCCAAAATTTGTGTGAAGCTGTGTGACGCTCCAATTTTCTGCTAGTGCTGAGTGAGACAAAAGCAGTATAGATGTTGTAAACAGTGTTTTTAAAAAATTCATGATTTATTTACATAACCCCAATTAAAATGCGGCGGGAGTATATCAGTGAGCATTCACCAACTAAAGAAATTAAATAAGTACAAAGGCTGATTTTTAAAATCTAAGCAGTAAAGCCCAGTAGCGCGGCTTTAAAAGAGCAGCGTTAGCCCTTTATAAAGCACCTAAATTAATCATTACGCAGGTAATAAATAAGCACCTTTATATTTTTATACCCTTGCTTAGCTTATTTACTGGGTTTTATTTAGAGGTTGTAGCGCGTGCAATATTAAGGTGAGCTTTAAAGGCAATTTAATAACGGCGTGAATTGTAAGGCTAGGTACTTTAGGTAGCTGTATTACACAGACTACGCCTTATTGAGCATAAACAAATTTCAACTCTTTCGATAAACAGCCACAGCTTTTTTATTACTGTGCACAATTTACAAAAATAAGTGCATAAAATTCATAATCTACGTCCCTCCTTTTTTAACCCTACGTACCAAAATAAAAATAAAACATTAAATATCAACAACTTAAATAAATAAACTTGGTAGGCATAGGCTTTGCTTCATGTATTGCAAGTTAAATGGTAGCAATGGCTACATACAACAAATTACACAACGGGAGACATTATGAGTAACTCACAACACCCAATTGAATTTACAGCCCCAGGTATGGATAACGAATCAGCAAAAAAAACAATTGAAACACTCGATAACCGACTCGTAGCGCTTTTAGACTTACAACTTACTTTAAAGCATATTCACTGGAATGTAGTAGGCCCAAGCTTTATTGGTGTGCATGAAATGTTAGACCCACAAGTCGATGCTATTCGCGAAATGACCGACACCATCGCAGAGCGGATTGCTACATTAGGCGGTACGCCACAAGGTACACCTAAGTCAATTGTAGATCGCCGCACATGGGAAGAATACTCATTAGGTAAAGCCTTTGTAGTAGAACATTTAGGTGCATTAGACAAAGTATACAGTGGCGTAAACGCCGACCACCGCAAAGCCATTGGCACGCTGTCTGACTTAGACCCAGTATCAGAGGATATGATCACCAGCCAGCTAGGTGACTTAGAACAGTTTCAATGGTTTGTACGTGCACACATTGAATCGTCTGCAGGTAAACTAAATCATTAATTTATTACCCACTTTGCCATACAAGGAATGTTAATAAGAGTTAAAGGACTAATAAAGGTACAAGGATACGTTACATAAGTAGGTACAGGATGAAGTGCAAACTACAAGGACCCGTTGCTTATTACATAAAGGATGTAGTAAATGCACCAAGGATGATTAAAGCTTGCTAACGGATTTGGTAAACCTACAAGGATTGTTAAAATGCAAACGCTTAGCATACCTATACTAAGCGTTTGTATTTTTACCACTTTAAAGCTTAAAACTATCCCAAGGACCAGTAATAGCCAACGTTTTAGTTGGCATGTATACGTTTACAAACAAGGTTTGCCCGTCAGGTGAAAAACACGCCCCAGCAAGCTCTGTTTGCGCATTCAATTTAGCAAAATTATACACCTCTCCTTTAGGTGTTACCCCGCGTAAATGGTTATTCACCGTGTCAGTGTATTGATCCTCACATACAATTAAATGCCCGTTAGGCGCTACCGTTAAATTATCACCAAAGTTGTATAACGACTCGTTTGTACTTTCTACAAATAGTTGTATTTTACCAGGCTCATTTTGCTCTAACTCAGTGCCTTCGTTTTTTGAAGGTGTGTACTTCATTACCTGACCTAACTGCTTTTTGCCCCCATTAGTACAGCAAAAATAAAGCTCATTTTTACCCCAATGTATTCCCTCTCCTCTTGCAAATAAGGCTGCACCGTTTTTATAACCTTGCTTACGTAGGTCATCATTTGGGCTTTTAGGGTCTGTGAGCGTTATCCATTCAACTAAAAGGTCGCTGTGTAATGGCATGGCCGGTGAATCCCAATTTCGGCTATCAAACTGAGGCTGGTTTTTAATTACCATAGCTTGCAATGTGCCGCCTTTATTTAACTTACCGCGATGATGAGGAATAAACCGATAAAACAAACTATCGCCTCTATCTTCAGTTAAATAAACAATACCAGTTTGTGGGTCTATTGCGGCGGCTTCATGATTAAAGCGGCCCATATCATATAATGGCTCAGGCTTAATTAAGCCTTTGGCGCTGGCTGGTACCTCAAAAATGTAACCGTGAGATTGAGACAAGCCATCGCTTTTATCCATAACGGTTTCTTCGCAGGTTAGCCAACTCCCCCACGGCGTTACACCGCCTGAGCAGTTTCTTATTGTGCCGCACAGCGATAAATACTCTTGCTCGCGTTTTTGCTCTTTTAAGTTATAAATTATATGGCTAGTGCCCCCAGGCAAAGCAACACCATTTTTAAATGAATCATAGGCTAAGGGGGTTTTGTGATTACTAATTAAATCAGACGCTTTATTAATGTGTTTAGGTTGTAACTCATGGTTACGTATAAGGGCTACGCGTTCGTTATCTAATGCAATGCAACCCATGCCATCGGCACGGTCGGGTACGTCTAAACCATCATCCATTTTATCGCCAAGTGCCGATATAACCCGATAACTAAAGCCTTTAGGTAAATCTAATAAGGCCTGATGGTCGGCTATTAATGGGCCATAAGCAGGTAACTTTGTTGTTACTTCAGGTAAAGCAACGTTACCCATTGCGCTGCGCGATAAGCCAATAAACGCAATCGAGCCTGCACTAAATAAAAACTCTCTTCTAGAAACCATTATTTTATTCCCGTGTTTTTTATTAAATCTATAGTAAAGGAAATAACCCGCTAGAAGTGCGGCGCTTTGCTAAATTCATCAAAATGTAATAATGTAACATTCCATCCGTACCAGATATCAGTTAATTCAACTTTAAATAATTGCCCTCACTGTTTAATAGTAGGATAGTAAGTTACTCAAATAACAACGGCTTAATTAGGAGTATCATGATCAAAGTATTACTAGCAACCAGCTTAATGGCCTCTTCATTCGCAGCTTTAAGTAATCCACTCACCGTTGAAGAACAACGCATCAGCAAAGCACAAACAGCAATGCCCAATGTGTTATCGGCCTTTAATAAAGAAGTAACCACCTTTGAGCAACAGTTTAAAGCGCTCAATAACTTTAAAGAGGCAAAGCAGCTCATTCAAACCTATAGTTTTGAGCTGTGGGAAAGCGCTAAGCAACGCATTATTAAAACTAACAATTACGACGACCGAGCACTTTACTGGGCGCGCTTGCTTTCAAGCAAAGTAATACGTACAACCGAAGCTAACGTTGAGCTATCTGACGCGCAAATAAATACGCTGCTAAGCATGCTTGAAGAGGGCAGCCGAGGCCGTACCGATTTAGCTTTTTCATCAGGCAGTGATAAAAAAATTATACTTACCGGATTTGACCCTTTTTTACTCGACAAAAATATCAACCAAAGCAACCCATCTGGGGTCGCCGCATTGTTACTCGATGGCCAAGTTATTAATTACAATGGCGTTAGCGCCGAAATTAATACGGTTATGGTACCAGTACGCTACGAAGACTTTGACCAAGGTATAATAGAATCACTCCTTGCCCCCTACTATGCACTTAACAACGTCGACATGGTTGTAACGGTTAGCATGGGCAGAACCGAGTTTGATTTAGAGCACTTTCCTGGTAAACGCCGCAGCGTAACCGCGCCAGATAACGCCAATATTGTCTACGGCGGTACGCAAACAAGCCCTGTTATACCCAAGTTAAATGGCCGCCCACTACCTGGTAATGAGTTTGTAAAATTTAGCCTACCAGTAAGCGCCATGCAAAACGCCAAAGGCCCATATAAAGTAATCGACAACCGCGAAGTAACTACACTTGCTAAAACCTTTAAAGCCGGCTCATACGGCGCGCTTAAAAACAGTGTTGCGGTAAATGGCGGCGGGGGTGGTTATTTGTCTAACGAAATATCGTATCGTAGTATTCGCCTGCGTGACGCGCTAAATTCGAGCATTCCTACTGGGCATATCCATACCCCGCGTATTCAACAATTTGAACCCGAAACAGAAGCCAACATAGTTAAACAAATTAAAGCAATGCTCACGCAAAGCTTAGTGGCATTATAATAAAGCTAAGCAATTAATATACATAAAAAAAGGGCAATATTAATTGCCCTTTTTTACTTTTAAGCGTGTCTTGTCCTGAAATGTGTTTACACATTTAGGACTTATTTTATGAAAACCACTAAAATTAAAGACGTTAAGCGTACTCAGCGAGATTATACATTAGGCTTTAAATTATCTATTGTTGAGCAAGTAGAAAAAGGCGACTTCACCTATAAACAAGCGCAAAGTCATTACGGTATTCAAGGCCGCAGTACCGTTCTGGTATGGCTGCGAAAACATGGTAAATTAGATTGGTCTAAACCAACTTATATAGCCAACATGCCTAAATCGAAAGAAACCCCAGCACAAAAAATTAAACGTTTAGAGCGCGAGATAGAAGAGTTACGCCTAAAGGATTTAATCAAAGATGAAATGATTAATATTATGGATGAAGAATATGGAGCGGGCTTGCGAAAAAAGTACATATCCGAGCTATCACGCGCGCAAAAGAAAACCATCAAATAAAGCTTACTCCGTTATGCCGTGCATATGGCGTAACGCGACAAGGTTACTATCAAGCTATGCGCAGAATAGATGCTCGGAATAAAGAATTGGAGCCAGTCAAAGAATTAGTGATGTACTGGCGGCAATTCATGCCTCGTATTGGTGGGAAGAAACTTTATCTGATGATAAAGCCAGACCTGCAAGAGCGTGGCATTAAACTAGGTCGTGATTGTTTTTTTGATTATTTGAGAGAGCATGACTTTCTTGTAAAACCAAAGAAAAATTACACTAAAACAACAAACAGTAACCATTGGATGCGCAAGCATCCCAATTTACTAAAGGAATACATGCCTACTGCGGCCGAGGAAGTCTTCGTTAGTGACATTACATACGTAAAGTCAGCGCAAGGCGTGCATTACCTATCGTTAGTCACTGATGCTTACAGTCGAAAAATAATGGGTTATGAGCTGAGTGATGAAATGAAAGCAACCGATGTAGTCAGAGCATTAGAAATGACAATTAAGCAACGCGTATATAAACGTGATGCCATTCATCATTCAGATAGAGGTTTACAATATTGCTCTGAAGTATATCAAAATGCGCTATTAAAAGAGGGCATTAGACCATCGATGACCGATGGGTATGACTGTTATCAAAACGCATTAGCAGAGCGTATTAACGGGATATTAAAGCAAGAGTTTTTACTGTATAAATGTCGCAATATGGCAGAGTTAAAACAGCTCGTTGAAGAATCGATATTTATATACAATGAAATGCGACCGCACTTAAGTTTGGATATGAAAACACCAAATCAAGTGCATAAAAAAGACCTGGCGCTTTCGCACCAAG
>NZ_AUTO01000175.1:0-14923 GCF_000498055.1 Pseudoalteromonas sp. TB51 | reverse complement strand
AGCCGAAGCCGATTTAGCGCGTGCAAAAGCGGCCTTAATTGAAGAGCAAGCGCAGGCAAAAGTAGCCGAAGACGAAGCAAAGCGTTTTCCGAGTAAGGCACGTACTGACTTGTTTTTACGTAAACCGCAGGTGCTAAGCGCCCAAGCAGCGGTTAAATCTGCGCAAGCCGCATTAAAAAGAGCGCAACGCGATTTAGAAAACTGCGATATAAAAGCACCTTACGATGCGCTTGTTATAAGCCGCAATGTGGGGGTGGGCCAGTTTGTGGCTATGGGCGCACAAGTGGCCGATTTAAATAATATAGAAACAGCAGAGGTTATTATTCCTATTGCTGGTTTTGATAGCGTATTTTTACCGGAGCGAATTAAGGGCATTAAGGCCACTATTATTCAAAAAGGTTTAAACAGTTTTACACGTGAAGGCGTGATTGACCGCGACCTAGGTATTGTAGATAACGCGACGCGTATGAGCAGCTTAGTGGTACGTATTGAAGACCCATACGGCTTAAAAACACAGCAACCGGCTATTAAATTTGGCAGCTACGTGCAGGTTAATTTTGCAGGCGCCATGCTTAATAATATTTACCGCTTGCCGCAATCATTAGTTAATAACCAAACGGTGTGGATAGTTAACGAAAACCAAGAGCTTGAACCGCGCAAAGTAACCGTAGTGAGAGAAGAAGGCGAGTACTTTTATATTAGCAGCGGACTTAACGCCGATGATAAGTTGGTTACCACGTTACCTGAGTACCCACAAAAAGGCATGCAGGTTAAAGTGGCTGGCATGGGCGAGCCAAGTAACGCTAATACAAACACCGAAAGTAGCGCTGATGCGCAACAGTTGTAAGGTGTAAATTAATGAGCGAATCAATTGAAAAAAAACAAACCGGGTTAATAGCTTATTTTGCTAAAAACTCTGTTGCAGCCAACCTAATGATGGTTTTTATCATCATCATGGGGATTATTAGTTACTTAACCATTCAGCGCCAAATGTTTCCTAATGTAGAAATTAACTACATTAATGTTGAGGCAAATTACCCCGGTGCCTCACCACAAGAAATTGAAGAAAGCATTCTTATAAAAATTGAAGAATCACTAAAGGATGTGACCGAAATTAAAAAGGGCGTGTACCGCGCCTTTAGAAATGGCGGTAGAGCAAGCCTTGAAATTAACACCGATGCAGAGCTTACCGATGTACTTGATAAGGTAAAGCTGCGCGTTGATGGTATTGCAACCTTTCCTGCGGGCATGGAACCGGTCACCATAAGTCAGATTGAGTTTAGGCAAGATGTTATAGGGATGACCTTAGTTGCCGATTTGCCGCTGACAGAACTCAAACCAATTGCCAATCAAATTGAAGATGAGCTATTACAGCTATCAAACGTGTCGTTGGTAGAAAACGATGTGCCGCTTGATGAAATAGCCATTGAAATCGAACCAGACACTTTGCGCCAATACAACTTAACCCTAAGCGATGTAATGACCGCTGTGCGTAATTACTCTGCTAATTTTTCGGCGGGGCAACTAACAACAGATGCAGGGATTATTTCTGTTCGGGTTGAAAACCAGTATTACTCCGGCGATGAGTTTAGGCAAATTCCGGTAAAAATAGGCGACTACGGCGCTAAGGTATTGCTTCAAGACATTGCTGTTATTAAAGACCAATTTACCGAAGGCGAGCGCTACTTTAAATTTAATGGCGAAAACGCAGTGTATATGTCGGTAAAGGCAACGCAAGATCAAAACATGATCCCCGTTGCCGATTCGGTTAAAGCATTTATTGAGCAAAAAAATACCCAGCTGCCACCGGGCGTTAGGTTAGAGCCATTAATGGACATGACATACTACCTAAATGCGCGCCTTGATATGATGAAAGCTAACTTGTTTCAAGGGGCAATATTAGTCGCTATTATGCTTTCGTTATTCTTGCGCTTTAAATTAGCGCTTTGGGTAATGATTGGCTTACCAGTGTGCTTTTTAGGCGCCATGATGCTAATGCCTTTATTTGGTATAAGCATTAATATTATTTCGTTGTTTGCTTTTATTATGGTGCTCGGGATTGTGGTAGATGACGCCATAGTAATAGGAGAGGCCGCCTATACTGAGGTTGAAAAAAGCGGAGGTGGAGTTGAAAACGTCGTCCGTGGTGCTAACCGTGTAGCAACCCCTGCTACATTTGGCGTACTAACAACCATTGCGGTGTTTGCCCCGTTTACACTTTCGAGCGGGCCAGAAAGCGCCTTCTTTTACGGTATTGCTGTAGTAGTTATGCTGTGTTTAGTATTTAGCTTAGTTGAATCAAAACTTATTTTACCGGCGCACATTGCCCACACGCACTTTTCACCTATTAAAAAAGGGGGCTGGCGCGATAGGTTTAATACCCGCTTTTTTGGTTTTGTAAATGGCCCTTATAAGCGTTTTATATCGCGTTGTGTAGATTGGCGTTGGACAGTATTGTTTGGCTTTATTGCTATGTTTTTTATAAGCATTGCGCTGATCACATCAAATAAAGTACGCACTGTACCCACTCCTAAAGTGCCGCATGATTTTCCGCAAATTCAAATAGAAATGAATGACAATGTGTCTGATTTACAAACTATTGCAGCTATTCGTGAAGTAGAAGCCATGGTGTTAAGAGTTGATGAAGAAACAGAGCGTGAATTTGGCCAAAAAATAATTCGTGATGTACTGGTATTTAACCAAGGCAGAACGGAGTCTCAGTTACTTGCGCCGTTGGTTGATGAAGACTTACGCCCTTATAACGCGTTTGAGCTTTCGCGCCGCTGGCGAGAAGCTATGCCAACCA
Organism: Pseudoalteromonas sp. TB51; assembly: GCF_000498055.1. Classification (NCBI taxonomy): domain Bacteria; kingdom Pseudomonadati; phylum Pseudomonadota; class Gammaproteobacteria; order Alteromonadales; family Pseudoalteromonadaceae; genus Pseudoalteromonas; species Pseudoalteromonas sp. TB51. Next base: position 12,117 of record NZ_AUTO01000175.1, on the reverse strand, counting down.
TTGCCGGTATTAAATCACTCACTATTGAAGATGATGTTGGCGGCGGTGGCGGCACCGGCGAAGGCGAATTTGGTTATTTACTGTTTGGCTCTGATATAGAAACGCTTAATGCGGCAGGCCGTCGTTTTATTCAGCTATTGCAGCAACAAAAAGGCTTGTTTGATATAAGCTCAACCATTGACCCTGCTAGCAAAGAAGTGCAAATGAGCTTAAAACCTGTAGCTTACGATTTAGGGCTCGACCTTGCTAACATTGCAAACCAAGTAGGCGCTAGTTTTTATGGTGGCGAAGCGCAGCGTGTAATACGTAACGGCGAAGAAGTAAGAGTAATGGTACGTTACCCTAAACTGACTCGCGAAGCGTTTTCATCGCTAAAACACACTGTAGTTACTACACCGCAAGGGCGTGAAGTACTTTTAGGCGATGTGGTCGAATTAACCGAAACGCCGGGTATTAGCTATATTCGCCGTGAGGGCGGTTATCGTACTGTTTATGTGTACGGCAGTATTGATGAAGAAGTTATAGAGCCAGGCGAAGTGGTTTCGCAAGTAAAAGAAAACTTACTGCCGCAACTTAAAGAAGAATACCCAAGTGTAAAATCAGAGCTAGGTGGCGCAATAGAAGAGCAACAAGCGCAAGCTAATGAGCAGCTGCTGTTTTTTGTAGGCGGCATGATTTTAGTTTATATATTGCTTGCTGTACCACTTAAAAGTTATGCCCAGCCGCTTATTGTTATGTCGGTTATTCCGTTTAGTTTAACGGGGGCTATTTGGGGACACTTTTGGTTTGATTTAGACATTAGCTTAATGTCGGGCTTTGGTTTAATAGCCGCGGCCGGCGTAGTAATAAACGACTCGCTGGTAATGACCGACTACGTAAACCAAGTACGCCGAGAGGGTGTAACCGTTAAAAACGCGGTAATAGAAGCCGGTTGTGCACGCTTTAGAGCAATATTATTAACCTCTATTACAACCTTTGCAGGGGTTCTGCCCATAATGTTTGAAACCAGCTTACAAGCTAAGTTTGTAATCCCTATGGCAGTAGCGCTAGGCTTTGCGGTAATGTTTGCAACACTAATCACCCTTATATTGGTGCCGTGCTTGTACATTATTTTAGGCGATATTGGCGGCGTGTTTAAAATGGCTTTTCGAAAAGTATTTAGGCGAAAAGTCCCTATAAACCAAACCTCTTAAACTATTAAAAGCCAACTTTAACAAGTTGGCTTTTTAGTTATTTAGGGTTATATAAAAATCTCGGTTACATTCTTTTGTTTGAATAAGCTTTGCGCACGTTTTATAATCACTTTTTTCTGTTGGCAAATTAGTCGAAAGGCTAAGACGCAAAGTTTCCGGTCTAAGGTGTAAACTACGATAGCGGGGCTGCTGCATAATTTTTATACGGTATTGCTTGCCCTCAGTGTCGTTTTTGTGTATCCATATGATATGGATAAAATTTTGTGACTCTTAAGGTGTTACTGTGTTTATGCATACGTCGTTGGCCTGTGGAAAATGGTCAACTATAGGTTGTTTAAACCATCATACTCAATTGTTCATTGGGGATGTGGTTAGTGTAACCTTTTCAGACATGCAAGGAGTGCTTGTTGATTTATCGTTTGATTATAAAATTACCTCTTTAGAACAAGGTGAGCCTCATGCTTGGCCACGCTTAGTTGCTGAGTATATAAACGTGCATGTGCCCCTGGTAAGTGCAGGTAGAATGACCAAGCAAGGGTTGGTTGTTGGCTATCGAGATAACGAAATATTTGCCCTAGAAAGTAGCGGTATTAATAAGGCAAAGGTTGATTTTCATTGCATTGCAAAGTGCGATACCCCCGCTAAGTGCACCAACCAAGCATATGATTTTGTATACCCTAATGGGGGCGAACAATACAACGCGGGGACTCGCGTACTGCAGCCTAAAACAGGTTATATATACCAATGTAAGGCATGGCCATTTAGCCAATTTTGCAGAACCAATAATGATAAAGACCCAAGCTTTGAACCTGGTATCGGAAAAAGCTGGGCAATGGCCTGGACTAAGGTCTCTTAACGCTTTTAAAATAAAAACCATCTTCCCATGGGTGTAATGACAAGAATAAAATTGCAGTAATTTTAAAATTTGGACTTATACCTCAAGCCCACTCTCTATGAGTGGGCTTTTTTATTTTTATGATAAACTGCCTGCATTGTTATTTTTTATACGGTTTTGTTGTGTCTTTAAGTGAATTTTCTTCTCAATCATTAGCTCGTTTTCCTGTTGCTAAAAAGCAACCTTATCAATTAACTATGCACAATAAAACGCGCACCGATAACTACTACTGGATGCGCGATGATGAGCGCGAAAACCCAGAAATACTCGCCCATTTAGCGGCCGAAAATACATACTGCGATGAGCAACTAGCCGCAATAAAACCACTTCAAAGCAGTGTTTTTGAAGAACTAAAAGGGCGCATCGTAAAAGATGACAACACAGTGCCGGTTAAAGATGGCAAGTACTGGTATCACTCAGAGGTACGTGGTGACGATGAGTATTCGCGCCATTTTAGAAGCATAAGTATTAACACCGATAACAAGCAGTTACTTCTTGATGTGAATGCTTTAGCTCAAAACCATGAATTTTACGAACTAGGTGAAGTCGCGCTAAGCCCATGCGAGCAATTAATGGCATACAGCGAAGACACCGAAGGGCGCAGAATTTACAGCGTACATTTTAAAAACCTGCAAACAGGTGAAATGCTCAGCGATGTTTTAGAAAACACTGAAGGGCAAATTGTTTGGGCTAACGACAATAAAACCGTATTTTACGTTAAAAAAGACTTACAAACGTTACTGGGTTTTCAGGTGTTTAGGCATGAACTAGGCACAGCGCAAAGCCAAGATGTCATGGTGTATGAAGAGCACGATAAAAGCTTTTTTATGGGCTTGGGTAAAAGCCGAGACGAGAGCCTTATTATTATAGATTTGGCCACCACCGAAACAAACGATACCTGGGTGCTTGATGCCAATAACCCGCAGGGAGAATTTTACGCATTACTACCGCGCGAAGAAGGGCATGAGTTTGATATAGATAAACACGGTGATACTTATTACATAGTAACCAACTGGCAAGCTAAAAATTTCAGACTGATGACGGCAACAAGCGAAACGATTGCAGATAAAACGCAGTGGCAAGAGCACACCGCGCACCGTGAGCATGTGTTGCTTGAAGGCGTAGAGATATTTGACGACTTTTTAGTATTAACTGAGCGCGAGCAAGGTCAAGCTCGCTTTGTTGTTATTAACCAAGCTCAAGAGCGCATGGCGCTTGAATTTAGCGACCCATGTTACTATGCCGCTGTGGCGATGAACCCCGAGCCACAGGCGCGTTCGGTACGTATTTATTATTCAAGTCTAACCACGCCTGGAACGTTGTACGATGTTGATTTAGCCACGGGCAAAAAAACATTGTTAAAACAGCAGCAAGTACTGGGCGGGTTTGATAGTGCACTTTATGCCTCTGAGCGCTTATTCGTGACAGCACGCGATGGCGTGCAAGTACCTGTTTCGTTAGTTTATAGAAAAGACACCTTTACCAAGGATGGCACTAACCCACTGTTTCAATATGGCTATGGTGCATATGGTTACACGATAGATCCGAGCTTTTCGAGTACCTCATTGAGTTTGCTAGATCGCGGTTTTGTGTATGCGATTGCACATGTAAGAGGCTCCGAAATGCTAGGACGCCATTGGTACGAGCAAGGTAAAAAAGAGCATAAACAAAATAGCTTTAGCGACTTTATTGATATTACAAAGGCTCTTGTAGAGCAAGGCTACGGTGATAAAAACAAAGTATTTGCCTCTGGCGGCAGTGCAGGTGGTTTGTTAATGGGCGCTGTATTAAACCAAGCGCCAGGGCTTTACTTAGGTGTAGGGTGTCATGTGCCATTTTTAGATGTGTTAACCACCATGCTAGATGAAAGTATTCCACTTACCACTAACGAGTATGATGAATGGGGCAACCCAAACGATGAGCACTTTTATGATGTAATAGCCGCGTACTCACCGTACGATAATATTAGCGCCCAAGACTACCCGCATATTTTAGTCACCACAGGCCTGCACGACTCTCAAGTACAATATTGGGAGCCTATGAAGTGGGTAGCAAAAATGCGAGAACTCAAAACCGATAACAATATACTGGTATTCAAAACCGACATGGATGCTGGGCATGGCGGCGCATCTGGGCGTTTTAAAAGCCTTGAAGAAAAAGCCCTCGAAATGGCCTTTTTTATCGCGCTTATAAATTAACTGCAAAATACGCAAAATGTATTAAGCTTTAATGAAGCACTGATATATAAAAGGTTATTTATGTTTGGAGCACATGGAGAGTTTTATATTTGCTCTCAGCCACCCACCATGTATTTAAAGCTAATGGGTAGTTTTAATAATGAAGGAATTACTTTACTAACTAATGGCGTGGTGAACGAACTAAGTATGCACCCCAAAGGAGCGGTAAAGTGTGTTGTGGTTAATTTAGAAGAATTTGAGTTAATAACTGTAGATAGCATGGACTCGTTAGAGGCGTACTTTGCCAGCGTAAAAGAGCGTGGCTACGAACGCGTAGATTACTTATATGCAAACATTATTGCTAAAAATATGTTCGAGAAGGTCTGGAACAACAGCGATATTGAAGTTAACTTTTATAAAGACTCAGAAAGTTACCTACATCAACACCCAGACGATGAATACATTAAAACTCACTGGTAAATAGAATTACAAGCCCCTATGCTACGGGGCTTATAATGCTCTCTAGGCAGTTTTTGTACCTTCTTGATAAATTTAACGAGATATTGTTTTTAAGCTTCACTTTATAGTCGCCGCTGTCTGTTGGCATAAGCTCTTTTATGGCATGTTTTCTAACAAGCGTGGAGCGGTGAATACGTATAAAACCTTCAGGCTCTAGCTGTTGCTCAATGTTTTTCATGGTTTCACGGTGTAAAACGGGGGCGCTGTTACCATTAAAGTGCAGCTCTACATAATTACCCGCACCGTTTATCCATACAATATCGTTAATATCTATTAAACGTACCTTTCCTACATCTTTAACAACAATATGTGCAGCAATGGGTTGCTCGTTTTCAGATGCGGCTTTAAACAAGCGCTCGGCTTGTGTGGCTAATGGGCATAAATGAATAAGCTTATCGAAGCATTTTTCAAGCCTTGAAGCGGTTGCATCGACTGTTAAAAAATCGACTGCGCCGACTTCAAACGCAAAATTAGCAAATTCAGCCGACCTAGCAATCACCACCACTTTCATTGTTTTAGCCAATTCAGTTAGGTGCACTATTTGAGTAGGATCATTTAAATTAGATAATTCGTAAAAAAGCACATTAAAACGAGAGGTATCTATTTGATCTAAACGCTGCTCGGGCAGTTGCGTTTGCGAATCAAAGTGACGGTGAGCTTGCACCTGCTGAGTTAAGAATGTTGCAAATTTGCTCGTGCTAACTCTAATTAGTGCATGAAAGTAAGTAATCATAAAAAATCCATCTCTAGAGTGTGTAGTTATAAAGACCGTGTATTTAATAAAAAATGTTAAAAAAATTTAATCTAATTTATAACAATCTGGGATAAGTACCTTCATCCCATATATCCTGCTGTTTGTACCTGACTAAGTGCCTATTAAATAATGCGCATAGTGTCTTAAAATTATTCCACTTAATGTTGAAATGTTTGTAACCAACCAGTTACAAAAATAACATTTCAGGGACATTATAGTATGAAAAAAATAAATAACTTAGATAGTCGTACATTTAAAAAATCTTCATTGTCTTTAGCACTTAGTGCGACAGTGCTTGCTGGCTTTTCTTTTCAAGGTATAGCCGCAGAAGAAGACGAACTAGAAAAAATAGAACGCGTGCAAGTAACGGGTTCTCGTATTCGTTCAGCCGAGGCGATGTCATCTGCACCTATACAGGTTGTAAGTGGCGAGGCAATTGATGCATCGGGTTCTTTAAACATTCAAAACCTACTGCTAGAAAACCCAGCATTTGGTTCTCCAGCTATTAGCCGTACTAACTCTAACTTTTCAACTGCAAGCGCGGGTGTAGCTACTGTTGATTTGCGTAACTTAGGTTCAAACCGTACTTTAGTACTTGTGAATGGGCGCCGTTATGTATCGGGTGTACCTGGTAGCTCGGCAGTTGATTTAAATACCATTCCTAGTCAATTTATTGAGCGCGTGGAAATTATGACCGGTGGCGCATCATCAGTATATGGCTCTGATGCGGTTGCAGGTGTAGTTAACTTTGTACTAAAAGATGACTTTGAAGGCGTAGAGTTTGAAGGCCAATACGGCGAATCAAGCGAAGGCGATGATGAATCGCGCCAGTTTTCTTTTACCTCGGGTTTAACTACGGGTGATGGCAAAGGTCAAGCCATGTTCCACTTAGGCTACTCAGACCAAGGAGCTGTGTTTTCACGCGATCGTGAGCGCTCTGCAGTAGACCAATTTTCAGGTATTTATTTTGAAGACGATCCGGCGGCAAATCCGGGCTCTATTTTTGAAGCCGTTAACCCGTTTTTCTCATCATTTCCGCCACAAGGGCGTTTTGATGCAGGCGATACACGCTTTACTTACGATCCAAACAACAACTTACAAGACTCGTTTAGCACCAATGGCGGTGACGGTATAGATGCCAACGGCTTTAACCGAAGCGGCGTACGTACCATTGCTATACCAACAGAGCGCTACTTATTTGCCTCAAATGGTAGTTACGAGTTAACAGATAAACACAGCTTCTTTTTTGAAGGGACGTATGCATCTAGTACCACTATTTCAGAGTTAGAGCCTTTTCCGTTTGCCTCAGATGACATTTATGCCAATGGCCGCGTGCCAATTGAGTTTGACGTAAATGGTGAAATGCTCAGAAATGCCTTTGTGCCAGATGATATTTACAATGCAGCAACAGACACCGACGGTGATGGTGCTAGAGATATCTTTTTTGCAAAACGTTTAAGTGACGTAGGTAACCGTGGTGCCCGTGCAGAGCGTGATACATTCCGCTTAGCTGTGGGCTTTCAGGGTGAGATTAACGACAGCTGGTTTTACGATACCTACTATGTGTACGGTAAAACGAAAGAGTCGCAAGTATCAGGTGGCTTAGTAAATGTACAAAGCTTTCGCCAAGGTTTAGAGGCGGTAATTGATAGCCAAGATTTAGATGCGGATGGCATTACCGATGAAGCGATTTGTATTGATGCAACAGCGCGTGGCTTTAATTGTGCGCCAGTAAACATTTACGGATTTAATTCACTATCGCAAGGTGCAATTGATTTTGTAAGTGCGCCAAGTACGCTTTCTACGTCGGTAGAGCAAGAAATTATTGGCGGTAATGTCTCAGGTGATTTATTTGAGCTGCCTGCGGGTATGGTAGGTATTGCGGCTGGTTTTGAATACCGCGAAGAGTTTTCTCGCAGTGAATTTGATGCCCTACAGCAAGCAGGCTTAAATGCCGGTAATGCAATTCCTGCAACCGAAGGTTCTTTTGATGTAACTGAATACTATGTTGAGGCTAACATTCCTGTGCTGGATGCGGTAACAATGAACGCCGCAGTCCGTTTATCTGACTACTCAACAGTAGGTAATACAGAAAGCTGGAACGTAGGTGTTGATTGGGAAGTGATGGATAGCTTACGCCTTCGTGCTACCCGTGCTCGTTCTACACGTGCGCCTAATATTGATGAGTTATTTTCACCGCCTTCGCAAACATTCCCAAGTGGTTTAAACGATCCATGTATAGGTGTTACAAACAGTGGCGGTGGCGCTGTAGGTGATGCGTGTCGTGCCGATGCGGGTGTTGCAAATAATATTGCATCAAACGGTGAGTTTACCCTTAACCAGTCTGATTTACAGGGTATTAGTGGTTTTAACCGTGGTAACCCAGACTTAAAAGAAGAAGTGGGCGACTCTGTGACTGTGGGTGTGGTATTTACCCCAGAGGAGCTAATTTCGGGCCTTGACGTTACCCTTGATTACTTTGATATAGAAATCACAGATGCGATTGTATCTACACCGCGCCAATTTATTTTAGACCAATGTTATGGCGGTGGTGACGATAGCTTCTGTAGCTTTATAACTCGTCGTAGCGGCCCTTCTGGTAATAATAGTGCAGGTTCACTTGAGTTTATTGACAGTGGTGTATCAAATAGTGGTGGTTTAGGAACTGAAGGTGTTGATTTAACACTAACTTACTCTGCCGATATTGGCCCAGGCGCATTTAGAACTCGCCTTGCATACACTTACTTGATTGACGGTTACACTATTCCGTTACCGGGTGCGGATAAAGATGAGTTTGCAGGTGAAATTGGCGCATCTGAGCACAAAGCTAACTGGAACTTAGGCTATAAGCTTGATGACTTTGATTTTAACTGGAGCATGACCTACATAGGGGCTGCTGACTTTGATGATCAATTCTTAAGTGGCTTTGGTATACCTGCTGGCGGCGTGGGTATTGGCTCAGTAACCTACCATGATGTACAAGCAAGCTATCATATAAGTGACGCGGTAGAGCTATACGCCGGCGCTAACAATTTATTTGATAAAGAGCCTCCACGTATACTTTCAGGTGTTAGTGGCTCAAGCACAGGTACTGAAACCGACGCAGGTACGTATGACCCAATCGGACAAACCTTCTATATTGGTTTTAGAAGTAAATTTTAAGCAGTTAATACTGCACAATTGTCGTTTTTCCAGCTTCACTTAATTAAGGAGCTGGTATTAACAAAAGCCCCAGCCGTTGCTGGGGCTTTTTAATGCCAGCGCGAAAAGGGTGGGCTTGTTTGCTTTAAAATTATTTATGCTCCGCTTAAACCAAAAACAACGCCACTGGTAACAGTGGCGTTGTTTAGTCAATAGGGGGCGCTAATATAGTATCCGAATCGCAAAGAAATTTACGATTCTCCCTATTTGTAGCCCTCCCCTTTTGAGGGCTTATTTTTTAGCTTAGTCTAAGTACGCTTTTAACATCCATACTAGTTTTTCTTGCTCTGAAATATAATCACCCATTAATGACGCTGTACCTTCATCATCTGCATCACCTGCTTGAGTAAGTACTTCACGTTGCATTTTAATTAGTGTGCTGTAGCCAGCTAATAGGTTTTCTACGGCTGNCTGCCGTACCATCGCTAATGTTTTTAGCTTCTTTAATTTCACTTACTTCTAAGTAATCAGAAAACGCATGAAGTGGCGCGCCATCTAACGTTAAAATACGTTCAGCAATTTCATCTACTTTTTCAAGCAGAAGATTGTAAATCTCTTCAAATTTAATGTGTAATTCAAAAAAGTTACGGCCTTTAATATTCCAATGAAAACCACGCGCATTCATGTATTGAATTTGGTAGCTGCTCAATAATGTATTGAGTGACTTAACAATGTCTTCGCTTTTTGCGCTGTTTAAACCAATTGCATTTACCTGTGACATACCTTGCTCCTTGATGAACCGTTTATTTATGAACTGATGATCATTATTGCTCAGTGCTATTAATTAGTAAAATTGTTTAAACCAGTCAATGCAATAGGTTTTAACTATTAATAACGTGCAGCGCAATAAATCACTCATACAATATAGATGGGTTGAATTTATTAAAATTCTACCCCTTAACAATAAAATAAAGACAAAACATGGATAAATTATGATCTAAAACAAGTTTTCTACAAGGTTGAATATTAGCTATTTGATGTATTGATCTAAATCAGTAAATGCTTATAGCTGTAGCGCATAATTCACTCAAGAAAAATAAATATCTTAAATTTATTGGAGAGCGATTATGGATGCAAAAACAGTAAAACAAAATAAAGCAGAGTTAATTGTGGTAGGTATAGCCGTTATAGCATTTGTATTGGGGCTGGTGGCGCATTTAGCAGGCGCAAGTTTTGCTAATGCCGACACGTTTGGCTACATTGCCGCACCCATGCCACTTATTTTAGGGGTGATATTTTTAATCAGTTATAAAATAGCAGAGGCGGGCGAAGACTAGGCTGCTTCGTTAAGGCACTTAATAATGTACTCAAGCACTTGGCGAGAGTAAATCATACTGGTATGGCTTAAATGAAATACTTTATGCTCAGCCATGCCTTTAAGCTTGGTTTCGTCTAGTAAAACGGTGCCATCGGACTGACTGCCTTTGACAATTAACGGCATTAACCCAATGGGCAAATCGCCAGCAATACTGTAAAGCTTGGCCTTAAACGGCCAGTTACCATTTTTAGTGAGTAAAAACTCGACGCTGTTTTTTAAAAAGGTTTCAAACCCTTTTTGCTTCATCTTTTGCGCTATGTGGCTGCCTTGATGGGGTGTGCCAAGCGTAATCACTTTAGTGACATGGTGACTCGCTGGCGTGCCTGCCTCTAAGTAGGCGCGGGCAATTAATCCGCCCATAGAGTGACATACTAATGCAGAGGGCTCATCACCAATAAACTCATCTATTTGTTTAAATATGGTGCTTAAGTTTGGGTCGAGCGTATTGTAAGTGAGATTAAGTACTTTAACTCCAGACTGTTCAAGACGAGAGCAGAGCGGGCGCATAACAAAGCCCGACATATAAAGGCCGTGTAATACAATAACGTGGTTTATTTTCATACGCCCTTACCTACAATTTACATTAACCGTTGCGGTTTTATTTCGATATTAGCCGTATCAGAACTGACCCACACATCACCATCTTGAACGGTAATGGTAAGTTTTATATTGCGGTCGGCTAAATCTGCAAGTGCCTGAGTAGCGGCGTAATCAAGGCTAAAAATACTTAAGTTTTTAAAATCGTACAACTTAGGTTGATGTTTTTGCCACCAAATAGCTTGGTTGTTTTCGCCATAGGTATAAAGCACCACTTTTTTAGCTTTATTGCAGGCTTTTTTAAGACGCTTTTCATCTGGCAGGCCCAGCTCAATCCACAGCTCTATCTCTTCACTGTAGTTTACATGCCAAAGCTCAGGTTCATCGTCGGCACTTAAGCCTTTGGTAAACTCTAAGCCATCACAACTATTTAGTGCATAGGCTAATAAGCGAATCATCAGGCGTTGCTCGGTTTCAGAGGGATGCTGTGCCAACGTTAAATTAAAATCTTGGTACACGTGGCGGTCCATATCGCTTAACGATAATTGCGCTTTAATAATGGTAGATTTAAGAGCCATAATATCTAATCTAAAAAAATTTGCGCCAGTATAGCGCAATTAAATGAATTGCCAGTTAAAATAGCGTCAAATTATATGTTAGGAGTTAAAAATGGCTATCCAGTGGTTCCCTGGGCACATGAATAAAGCCCGTAATGAGATTAAAGAAATAATGCCGCAAATGGATGTGATCATTGAAGTGCTTGATGCACGCATTCCTTACAGTAGTGAAAACCCTATGGTAACCACGCTTCGTGAAGGCAAGCCGGTCATCAAAATTTTAAATAAGGCGGATTTAGCCGACCCTAAAATGACCCAAGCGTGGAAAGACTATTTTGAGCAAGAAAGTGGCGTTAAAGCCATCGCGTTTGGTCATGATAAAGCCGCTGAGGTGCACCGCATTAATGAGCTTTGTAAAAAATTAGTGCCACATAAAGTGGGCGCCGATAAGCAAATTAAAGCCATGATCATGGGTATTCCAAATGTGGGCAAATCAACGTTAATTAACGTATTAGCTGGGCGCATAGTTGCAAAAACGGGTAACGAGCCTGCGGTAACAAAAGCGCAGCAACGTATTAAGCTTGAAGACGGCATTATGCTTTACGACACACCAGGTATGCTGTGGCCTAAAGTAGAAAACGAGAACTCGGGTTATCGTTTAGGTGCCACCGGTGCAATACGTGACACAGCGCTTGAATACGAAGATGTGGCAAGTTATACCGCAGAGTATTTATTAAAAGCCTACCCAGAGCTTTTAAAAGCACGCTATAAAATAGATGAACTGCCAGAAAGTGACTGGGAGTTTGTAGAAATGGCCGGTAAAAAGCGTGGTTGTATTCGTGGCGGTAACCAAATAGACACCTATAAAATGTCTGAAATACTGATTAACGAATTACGTGATGGGATTATCGGCCGTATTACCATGGAAACCCCAGCCATGCGTGAAGAAGAAGAAATTATGGTAGC
>NZ_AUTO01000174.1:0-2445 GCF_000498055.1 Pseudoalteromonas sp. TB51 | reverse complement strand
ATGCGTGAAGAAGAAGAAATTATGGTAGCTGGCTTACGCGCCGCTGCAGAGGCCAAAAAAGCCGCTAAAGAAGAAGAGAAAAAACAGCGCCGTGCACGTGCACGTAAAAACCGCCGTTAATATGTGAGTTTATGTGAGTATATTACTTACTAAATTACAGACATAAAAAAAGCCCGTAAGGGCTTTTTTAGTTTCATATCTACCGTCACCGATATGAGCAATGTAGCAAGTAAAATAGTAGGGCGGTTACTTATCATCAACATCAAGGGGCGTTGCGGTTCATAACAAGTAGCCATAGCTGTTTACGTGCGCCACACGTTGTTTCAGGGTCGAGAAACAAATTAGTTCATTCCGTCACAAGTGGGTATGCATTCCCACCTTGTTGATATTGATTATCAGTTAGATCTAATAAACTGTCAACACCTAAATGCAAATAATTCTTATTTTATTAAGTGCGTTTTTTAGTCATCGCATAGGTGTACTTCACGACCCTTCTTATTAGTTTTTGTTTATGTCTATTTTGTTCATGGTTTTTATGAACAAAATGTACTTTACCGTCATCAATGCACCTTTCCCTCAAAATATTTCGTTAATTTCACGTTAACAATAAGCTGCGCTTTAGATAGCAGTTTGTCGTCGCTTATCTACCTGACAATAAAGATACAAACACAGCGTGGAGAAAATAATGAAAGCAAGTAACACACAGCTCGCTTTAGCAATTACAGCAGCGTTGGCTAGCACATCAGCTTTAGCCGATAACGATACTCAAAAACTACAAGCACAATTAGATGCATTGCAAAAAGAAGTTAACTCTTTAAAAACATCAAGTGGCTTTAATTTGGAGTTTGGAGGACGAGTACAGCTTGATTACAACTATTTTGAAGGTGCCTATAACGCAGGCAATGATGGCTCAGGAGGGAGCGACTTCTTCCCTCGTCGTATTCGTACCTACGTAGAGAGCGAGCATGGAAACTGGGATCACAAATTACTTTTAGAATTTGGCGAAGGGGATGCCGAAATTGTACTTGCCCGCGTGCGTTACGCCTTTGAAAGCGGTCTTAAAATTAAAGCGGGTAAAATCCGTGAAGACATGTCGCTAAACGCACTTACTAGCTCAAAGCACATTAATACTATTGAGCGTAGTACGCTTGCTAATACTTTCTCGCCTTTTTTCCGTTGGGGCGTATCTGCTTATCAATACTTTAAAGACTCAGGCTTTCGATATGCCGTTGGGGTTTATAAAAATGATGCCTTTGGTGCAACGGGTAACGATGAAAACGACCGTCTAACGCTTGCTATTACAGGGCGTGCTACGTGGTCAAGTGCAGCACCTGGTGACGTGATTCATTTAGGTGCATGGCATTCATACCGTGATATGGGTGGTAATGAACTAGGCGAGCGTTTTGCGCGTGGTGAAGTGCGCGAAACTAATGTACGCCTTGTTAATTATGCTACAGGCGGTAAAGCGGTAGCACTGGATAGCTTATCGCAGTCTGGGCTTGAATTTGCTTTTCAGGCTGACTCTTTAACATTAGAGGCAGAATACGCAAGCCGTGCTTTAGATGCGCTCAATAGCAGCGATGATCTAGATGGCGAGCGCTTTGACGGCTTTCATATCTCAGCAAGTTACTTTTTAGGCGGTGAGCAACGACAGTATAAAGCTGGCTCTGCACTATTTGTACAACCTAAAAATATTAAAAATGCATGGGAGTTAGTTGCTCGAGTTTCGCAAATGGATGCAACGAGTAAAAACCAAGGTAGCGAAGTAACTACCTACACACTTGGTACAAGCTATTACGTTAGTAGTGACATTAAATTTATGGGCAATCTTATCTACAGCGATGTAGATGGCCCAGGTACCGCTGCGCTTGTAGGTGATGAAGACTCTGGTATGGGATTTAGTGCACGTATGCAGTATTTATTTTAAGGGGACACACAATGAAATTATTTAAGTCAGTTAAAACAACATTATTAGCGGCATCATTAGTACTAAGCAGCCCTATGGCATTGGCCGATATTCACTTTTTAGTACCAGCAGGCCCAGGTGGCGGATGGGATACAACTGCGCGCGGTGTAGGTGAAGGTTTAGTAAAAGCAGGCATTGATAATAATGCGTCTTTTCAGAATATGTCGGGCGGCGGCGGCGGGCGCGCCATTGCCTACTTAATAGAATCAGGTACTAAAAAAGGCGATATATTAATGGTTAATTCAACGCCTATTGTATTGCGCGCCTTAACGGGGAAAATTCCCTATAGCTACCGAGATTTAACTCCCGTAGCCAATATGATTGCTGATTTTGGTGCCTTTGTTGTTCGTAACGATTCGCCCTATAAAACCTGGCAGGATGTTATTAAAGCGCTTAAAGAAGACCCAAGCTCAATTAAAGTAGCGGGTGGTTCTGCCCGTGGCAGTATGGATCACTTAGTTGCTGCACAAGCGGCTAAA
>NZ_AUTO01000173.1:0-1136 GCF_000498055.1 Pseudoalteromonas sp. TB51 | reverse complement strand
GCGGGGTTGATGGCCGCAGAATTCGTTACATTCCTTACGATGGCGGTGGTAAAGCAAAAGCTGGTTTACTCTCTGGTGAAGTAAACTTACTTTCTACCGGTTTAAGCGAGGCGTTAGAAGTTGCAAATGGCGGGCAGGCGAGGGTGTTAGCTGTTACATCGCCAGAAGCTTTAGCGGATTACCCTAAAATACCTACGTTAAAGTCGATGGGTTACGATATGGAGTTTGTTAATTGGCGCGGCTTTTTTGCTGCTCCTAATTTACCTGCCGATAAACTTGCTCAATACACCGAGAAACTTCGTAAATTACAATCAACTCCTGAGTGGGAAACTGTTCGCGCACGAAATGGCTGGTTAAATCTCTTTCAAGAAAAAGATGAATTTATCCAGTCACTCGAAAAACAAGAAGCGCAGCTTAAAGTGGTAATGCAAGAGCTTGGCTTTATTCGTAAAGCGGATTAATCGAGGTTTTTATGATGAATCGCGAACTACTTGGGCCAAGTTTATTCTTGGCGCTATTTACACTCTACGCCATTGTGGCGTGGCAAATTCCACTATTACCATTTGAAGAATACGAAACGGTTACTTCTGCTACATTACCAAAAGTATACGCAGCTTTTGGCATTGTGGTGTGCTTGCTTTCTATCGGTTCTACTTTGCTTAAGCCAAACGAAAAAGCGGCAGAAAACCAGCCTCTAGAAAAGTCGCATGTCTTACGAACTTTAGGCTTATTAGTTTTAATGGTGATTTATAGTGCAATGTTGGAGCCTGTTGGCTTTTTAATCTCGACCAGCGCCTTTTTATTAGCGGGTTTTTTTGTAATGGGTGAAAGGCGCAAGAAGATTCTATTGTTTGCCTCTATTCCTGTTGTCGTAGTGTTTTGGTTTTTGATGACTCAAGTATTAGGTATTTACTTGGTTCCGGGCGATTTATGGATTTAAGTTATGTTTGATGGAATTATGCTTGGTTTGTCGACCGTGCTCGACTTTAATAATTTAATGTACGTGATAGCAGGCTGTTTGGTGGGTACTTTTATTGGTATGTTACCTGGGCTTGGGCCAATAACTGCTATTGCATTGATGATCCCTATTACTTACAGCATAGGTGCTGATTCAGGGATGATTTTAATGGCTGGGG
>NZ_AUTO01000172.1:0-17404 GCF_000498055.1 Pseudoalteromonas sp. TB51 | reverse complement strand
GGCTTCATCTTTTGATGGCTATCCGTTAGCAAAGCAAGGGCATGCTGGTAAAGCCTTGGCTATTGCCGCTTACTCCTCATTTATAGGTGGAACTATAGGCGCCATACTACTTATGGTTGCCGCACCTCTACTAGCAAAGGTGTCATTGAGTTTTCAATCTCCTGATTATGTTGTGCTAATGTTTTTAGGCTTAACAGCTATTGCTGCATTTTCAAATAAAGGCCAATTTTTAAAAGCAATGATGATGACAGTATTTGGTTTAATGCTGGCAACGGTAGGTATAGATCCATCCTCGGGCACCGAGCGATTTACCTTTGGACAAGCCGACTTACTCGATGGTATTAGCTTTTTATTAATTGCAATGGCAACGTTTGCACTTGCTGAGGCATTAATTAATGTTGTTAAGCCAGAGAAGAAAGATGCTAAAAGTCTTAATGATTCAGATGCGCCGCAAATAGGTTCAACTAAATTAACAAAAGACGAAGTTAAAGATATGGCGCCGGTTGTTGGCCGTTCGTCATTTTTAGGATTTATTGTTGGTGTTTTACCTGGCGCAGGAGCCACTATTGCAAGCTTTATGGCCTATGCCACTGAGCGAAATTTGGCACCTAAAGGCCTAAAAGAAAAATTTGGAAAAGGCTCTTTACGTGGTCTTGCCGCTCCTGAGTCTGCAAATAATGCAGCATGCACAGGCTCATTTGTACCTTTATTAACATTGGGGATTCCAGGCTCTGGCACGACGGCCATAATGCTAGGAGCATTAATAGCATATGGTATTCAGCCAGGCCCTATGCTCATGCAAGAAAACCCAAGTGTATTTTGGTCTGTCATTGTAAGCATGTATTTTGGCAACATTGTTTTATTGATTTTAAACTTACCTCTCATTCCTTATTTTGCAAAAGTATTGGCAATGCCAAAGTCGGTATTAACCATTATGATTTTGTTCTTTAGCTTAATTGGCGTGTACTTGGTGTCGTTTAACACATTCGACTTATTTATGATGGTTGGTGTTGCCTTGGTTGCGTTAATATTACGCCTATTGGCCTTTCCAATGGCTCCTTTGTTACTTGGCTTTATTTTAGGTGATATGATTGAGCGAAACTTTCGTCGCTCAATGATGATTTCGGATGGCTCTTTAAGCTTTTTATGGGATAGGCCACTCACATTAAGTATTTTTATACTTTCTATTTTAGTGTTGTTGTTCCCATTAAAAGATTATTTGAAGCAGCGCCGTGCGGATAAAACAGCTTCTAGGTTACAGCAAGAGCAAGCTTAATAAGGACGTTAATGACAAACACCAACAAACCAAGCCCATTGCAGAGCATGGTAAAAAAACCTAAACGATTAGAAACACGTTTAATTATTTGGGTAACTGGGCTATGTGTTTTACAAGCAATATTGTTTGGGGCGTTGGTGTATCAGCTTACGGCGCAAAGTTTACATAATCACATAGGTGATAAAGCACTCGCTGTAGCAAGTAGTGTCGCAACACGAACTGATGTAATAAATGCGTTAGAGGGAAAAGGTGATATAACAGCATTTAATTTGCAAATAGAGAGCCTTACGGAGCTAACAAGCGCTGATTTTATAGTGGTTGGCGATATTAATGCACTGCGTATTATACATCCTGATGAGCACAAAGTTGGCAAACCTATGGTTGGAGGTGATAGTCAGGAGGCCCTTCAAGGCGAGCGCTATATATCGGTAGCTCATGGCAGCATGGGGGAGTCAATTCGCGGTAAAGTACCTGTATATAATGCTAACAATGAAATTATAGGCCTAGTGTCTGTTGGTTTTTTGGTGCAATCAATTGATCCGCTTATTTTATCTCGTAGTGCTGAAATACTTATTTGGGGGCTGATGCTTGTTGGTTTAAGTATTATTGCCGCGGTTTATATTGGTCAACGAGTACGTAATGCTATATTTGGTTTGCAACCAGATGAGATAGCAAGATTATTTTCAGAGCAGGATGCTATTTTAAATACTGTACGTAGCGGCATTATTGCACTGGAACCTGATGGAACCGTGCGTAAACTAAATCAACGTGCCTGTGAAATTCTTGATAAGCCTACATCTACAATCCATAAAAACCTTACTCTAGAAGACCTATTGCCTGAGCATGCTGAGTTTTTACTGCGCAATCAAAGCCGCAAAATTGTTGGGTTTGAGTTATTTGCTGCAGATAAACGAATTATTTTGTCGCGGTTTTCTTTACAAGTTCAAGGTCAGGATGATGGTATTCTGCTCAGTATGCGCCCGTCTGATGAACTGGAATATTTAAGTCAGCAGCTAACAAAAGTACAAGCATTTGCTGAGTTACTTCGTGTTCAAACACATGATTACTCGAATAAATTAAACCTAATTGGTGCTTTAGTACAAATGGGCAAAAACGAGCAAGCAATTGAACTTATAGGGCAGGAAAGTCAGGGTTCTCAAGCACAAATTCACAACTTACTTGAGCGGATTCAAGACCCCGTATTAGCTGGTTTATTGGTGGGAAAATACCACAAAGCACGAGAGCTTAATGTTGCTCTTGAGCTTAACCAAGATAGTTTGCTTGGTGTTATAGAACGTAAGGATATGCTTGAACGAGTGGTTTCTATTTTAGGCAATTTAATAGATAACGCCATTGAAGCTGCTATTAGATCATCTGATACTCGCCCTGCTAAAGTAAGGGTAACAGTTGACGAAACCAGTCAAACTTTATTGTTTGATGTGGAAGATACAGGGTTTGGTTTAGGCTCTGATCATGAAGTCATTTTTACGCCTCAATTTAGTTCTAAGTCTGGGGCGCAACACGGTATTGGTTTGTACTTAGTAAAAACCAATTTAGACTCCTGCCGTGGTAGTTTAGAAATTGGTGAGTCGGATTTATTAGGGGCGCGGTTAAGTGTTTACATTCCAAAATAATAAGAGTAATTAAGCAATGACCTATTCTGTAATTATAATTGAAGACGAAGTTGAAGTTGCACAGCTAATTGCCCAGTACTTATTACTGCCGGGGGGCGCTGCGGGAAGTCAAATTGCAAAACAGAGTTTACGCCAAGGACAGTACCAAGTGGTTGGAATTGCAGGTAATTTAAGTACTGCAACAGCTCTGTTGCAAGCGATAGAGGCAGATCTTATTCTACTCGATATACATTTACCTGATGGTAACGGACTCGATTTATTATCAGATTTACGGCGTCGTGAAATTAAGAGCGAAGTGATGCTACTAACGGCTGCCAAAGAAGTTGAAACACTTGAAAAAGCAATGCAACTTGGTGCCTGTGACTTTTTAGTTAAACCGTTAATGTTAAATAGATTAGATCAAGCTCTTTCGCGCTTTGAGGCGCGTCAACAGTGTTTTTCTGATGCAAACGAAGTGACCCAATCAATGGTTGATGTGTTATTCGGCTCAAAAGAGAAAAAGCAGGGTGCTATTAGGCTGCCTAAAGGCGTTGACCAGCTTACATTGCAAAAAATCCATGATGCATTCGTACAGCATGATTCAAGTGCATTTACTGCTCAGCAAATGGGCGATTTAGTGGGTGTAAGCCGCTCAACTGCTCGTCGCTATTTAGAGTTTTTATTAGAGTCTGAAAAGTTAAGTGCTGATCAAAGCTACGGTAGTATTGGCAGGCCAGAGCGTTGTTACAAAATAATTAAGTAACTGAGTGTCCTTCAGATTACAAGAATAAAACATAACCTTTTTAATGGTTTACATAATAATCAGTGCTATTTAACCAGTGCTTGATGTAAATCTAGAAAAATTTTATTGAATTGATTGCATTTTAAGCGACTTGTATGGTGATGTTCGCTTTAAGTAATGCTATACTCCCGCCGAATAATTTATCGACTTTATTAAGAGTAAAATAATGGCAGATTTATCGAAGTACAGAAACATTGGTATTTTCGCGCACGTTGATGCGGGTAAAACCACTACTACTGAGCGTATCCTAAAGCTTACAGGTACTATCCATAAAACAGGTGAGGTTCATGATGGTGAATCTACTACTGACTTCATGGATCAAGAAGCTGAGCGCGGTATTACTATCCAGTCTGCGGCAGTAAGCTGTTTCTGGAAAGATCACCGTTTCAACGTTATCGATACTCCTGGACACGTTGACTTCACAGTTGAAGTTTACCGTTCACTTAAAGTATTAGACGGCGGTGTTGGTGTATTCTGTGGTTCTGGTGGTGTTGAGCCACAATCAGAAACTAACTGGCGTTACGCTAACGAATCAGAAGTTGCACGTATTATCTTCGTAAACAAATTAGACCGTATGGGTGCTGATTTTTACCGTGTAACTGAGCAAGTACGTAAAGTACTTGGTGCTGTACCACTAGTTATGACTTTACCAATCGGTATTGAAGATGACTTCGTTGGTGTTGTAGACGTTCTTACTAAAAAAGCATACGTTTGGGATGACACTGGTCTTCCTGAAAACTACGAAATCACAGACGTTCCTGCAGACATGGTTGACAAAGTAGACGAATACCATGAAATGCTTATCGAAACTGCTGTAGAGCAAGACGATGACCTAATGGAAGCGTACATGGAAGGTGAAGTACCTTCAGTTGAAGATATCAAGCGTTGTATCCGTAAAGGTACTCGTGACCTTGCTTTCTTCCCTACATTCTGTGGTTCTGCATTCAAAAACAAAGGTGTTCAACTAGTACTTGACGCTGTTGTTGATTACTTACCATCTCCTACAGAAGTTGACCCTCAACCTCTTATGGATGAAGAAGGTAACGAAACTGGCGAGCATGCAATCGTATCTGCTGATGAGTCTTTCAAAGCATTAGCATTTAAGATCATGGATGACCGTTTTGGTGCATTAACATTCGTACGTATTTACTCAGGTAAACTTAACAAGGGTGACACTATCCTTAACTCGTTTACTGGTAAAACAGAGCGTGTTGGCCGTATGGTTGAGATGCAAGCTGACGAACGTAAAGAGTTAACTAGCGCACAAGCTGGTGACATCATTGCAATCGTAGGTATGAAAAACGTTCAAACTGGTCACACTCTATGTGATCCGAAAGACAAAGTAACTCTAGAGCCAATGGTATTCCCAACTCCAGTAATCTCGATTGCTGTACAGCCTAAAGATAAAGGCGGTAATGAGAAAATGGGTATTGCTATCGGTAAAATGGTTGCAGAAGATCCGTCTTTCCAAGTTGAGACTGATGAAGATTCAGGCGAAACTATCCTTAAAGGTATGGGTGAGCTTCACTTAGATATCAAAGTAGATATCCTTAAGCGTACTTACGGCGTAGACCTTATTGTTGGTCAACCACAGGTTGCTTACCGTGAAACTATCACTCGTGAAATCGAAGATAGCTACACGCATAAGAAACAATCTGGTGGTTCTGGTCAGTTCGGTAAAATTGATTACCGCATCAAGCCAGGCGAAGCGAATTCAGGCTTCACGTTCACTTCATCAGTTGTTGGTGGTAACGTACCGAAAGAATTCTGGCCTGCAGTTGAGAAAGGCTTCAAGTCAATGATGAACGAAGGTGTTCTAGCTGGCTTCCCAGTACTTGACGTTGAAGTAGAGCTTTTCGACGGTGGCTTCCACGCCGTGGATTCATCTGCAATCGCATTCGAAATCGCTGCTAAAGGCGCTTTCCGTCAATCGATCCCTAAAGCGGGCGCACAACTTCTTGAGCCAATCATGAAAGTTGACGTGTTCACTCCAGAAGATCACGTTGGTGACGTAATCGGTGACCTTAACCGTCGTCGTGGTATGCTAAGCGACCAAGAAGCTGGTTTAACTGGCGTTCGCATTAAAGCAGACGTTCCGCTATCAGAAATGTTTGGTTACATCGGTTCACTACGTACAATGACATCAGGTCGTGGTCAGTTCTCTATGGAGTTCTCACACTACGCAGCATGTCCACAAAACGTAGCTGACACTGTAATCGCTGCAGAAAAAGAGAAAAAAGCAGCTAAGTAATTAGCTCTGTAACTCTTTAAAAAAACCCGCACATGTTGCGGGTTTTTTATTGCCTACAGTTGTAGTTTTTTAGTATTGGGTTTGGCTTATTTAATAGTCTTATATGATTAGTTAATGAAGTGCCTTATTTATAAACTTATTATGCTTTAACGTAAGTTGCTGTAATAGAAGTAGTATTTTTCATTGATTATAACTTGATGTATTTACTTAGACTTATTGCCGTGTGCAAGTGTCTACTGTAGAATACTGGCACTTTTAGATTAGTAATCTAAAAGTTGATAAGGAAGTCTCCGAAGAAGAGACGTTTACTATATTTCATTTTATATAAGACGTAAATTCATGAACTCGATAAAACTTACCCCTAACTGGCCGCTGCAATTTACAAAGTGTGCTGCGGTACTCGTACTTTTGTTTGTTATAAAAAGTGTGTTTGCAATTACTCTAAAAGCGGCTTTTCTATTATTATTACCGTTAATAGGAGTAATAATAATCTTTAATTTTATCCACCTTCGATTCTTACACTGTTACCAAGCAGGTATAAACTATACTCGCTTTATGCGCGAACAATATATAAATAGCGAAGAAATAAAGTCTATTTCATTTAAATCATTATTTATTTGTACCATATTTAAGGTTGAGCTAGAAAATGGTAAAAATTACCATTTTTATAATTGGCGATTATCAGCCGATGAAAAAGCGAATATAGTTAGGTTATATAAAAATAAGGTAGATTGTAAAGTCGACTATATTAGCTCATGCAGAGCGTGAGGTTAGCCTTTGTATAATTGGCATTTTATAAATAAAAAGGAGCAATCATGCTCCTTTTTGTATTTAGTGCGTGCCCATTGCGCTAATTAAACTTCTTAATTGCTTTAGCTCTTAGCGCTTTCATCTTTGGCAAGCGAGGCTTATTAAAGCTTTGTATTGGCATAACCACTAAATGCTCTTGTGGCAGGGCTGGCACCGTTTTAGGGTATTGCCCAGGCTCTGGTACCGAAATCTCTTTTAAATGCACTTTAAGGTTGTTTAGCATAGGGTCGTTATCAACTTCGCTAGGGCAAATAAATATTCCCATTTTACGCAGTTGCCCACCTAACTTAATGCTACTGGTGTAGCGTATTATTGGCGCTCCAAGTAATAGACCGAGTAATATAGGCGATAACCACCAAAAGAACACTGGCGTAAAGTAATAGGCTGTAGCGCCCCATACTATGGCAACCAAGGTAGAAAATAGTGTGTAATTAAACGCCTCTTTCCACGGTACCATGCGGCCTTCGCGCGGTTGTGCATCCCACTTAACTTTTTTACCCAAAAATACACACACTACAAAGTAAGCATGAAACACCATCATAAGTGGTGCCACAATAATGGCAAATACAGTCTCTATTATTGAGCCTAATATTAATTTAAACGAGCCGCCAAAGCGCTTATTTCTGTGCACTAGCGTGACAATTACACCCATTAATTTAGGCACCAATAATATAATAATGGTTAAATAAAGTAGTGAATCAATTAGGTCTGTTTTAGCTATTTGCCACGTTGGGAATAACTGATAAACCCGATTAAAGTACACATCGCTATTTAATGCACGTGTTACCGCATCTATGGTGCTTAGTGCCAGCATAGATAACCAAATAAGTGATGAAATATAAGCGGTTGCGCCTAATAAAAAGTGAAACTTACTCATTAACTTTAATTTAGACGAGCCTAATAAGCCAAGGTGCTGAATGTTACCTTGCACCCAACGTCTGTCGCGTATGGCATAATCTAAAATGTTACTTGGTACTTCTTCGTAGCTACCTTCAATATCGCTAAGTAATAAAACATCCCAGCCTGCACTGTGCAGTAGTGAAGCTTCTACAAAGTCATGACTTAAAATTTCGCCACCAAAGGGGGCATTGCCTTCAAGCGTAGGTAAACCACAATAGTTAATAAATGCTTCAACACGAATAATGGCATTGTGGCCCCAATAATTAGCTTTGTCGGTTTGCCAAAAAGCAGACCCCGTTGCCAGCATTGGGCTGTAAAGCACTGAGGCAAATTGTAAAAAACGACCAAAGTAGGTGTCTTGACGAACTGGAATAGGGATAGTTTGAATTAAGCCAGCTTGCGGGTTGTTGATCATGCTTGTGGTCAGCTCTAGCATACATTTACCCGTCATTACGCTGTCGGCATCAAGTACAATCATGTGATCGTATTGGCTGCCCCAGCGCTCGCAAAAGTCGGTTAAGTTACCTACTTTACGGTGTTTATTATCTTCGCGGCGTCGATAGAAAACCTGTTTTGCAGTATCGCCTAAACGCTCACATAAAGCATGCCATGCGCTTAGCTCGTTTTGTGCTATTTCAGGGTCTTGCGTGTCGCTAAGTAAATAAAAGTCAAAATTGGCAAGTTGCCCTGTCTCTTTTAGCGATTGTAAGCTCACTTCAAAGCCGGCAATAACACGGTGTGTGTCTTCGTTATAAATAGGCATAACTACCGCGGTTTTTTGCTGTGCAAGCGCGGCATTATCAAACTCGATAGGCTTAATGCGTCTTAGGGTGAGCGGGTCAATACGAAATAATTGCAGTACAAATCCTATCGTGCCGCTACAAAATGCCGTAACAATCCATGCAAAGGTTATTGAAAATAAAACCAATAGCGCATATTCAAGCAAGGTCATTCCGTTTGAGCTTAAAATTTCAAACATAATGGAGATGCCGTACCCTGAAACAGTGAGTGCAGCAATAGCAAATAACCATACGCGCAGTGTTTTGAATGGCATGGGTGTGCCCTTTACTTTATTACTTGATGTCATTTGGGTACCAAACATAGCTCCATACCTCACTAATTTCTTTATCACGAAGTTTTAACGATAAACGCATATCTACGGGTTGATCGTCCTGTGGTGCAATTTTAAACGCTACTCGCCAACCAAGAGATTTAGGAAGTTTTTGCACTGTTACATCCCTTACTTCACCTGTTGTAAGCTGAATGTCGGCTTCAAGTGTTAGCTTCTCAGACAGGTTGTTTAAATCGGGGCCTGCAAAGTCAACGGTAAACTGGCGATGGCTTTGCGGTGGTGGATTATCTTCACCTGGCAGCGCTGCGCTACCTATACGTGTGCGTGTTACACGCGCCTTTTGGTGTTGAGTTAAATGGGCGTTAAAGGTGCTCATTTTGTAGCTTAGCTTTAATGAATCACCAGCTTTCATTGGCTTTTCAGGCACCCAGTAACTCACTATATTGTCGTTCGTTTCTGTATCTGTTGGTATTTCTACTAGCTCAACTCGGCCATTTCCCCATTCACCTTTTGGCTCTATCCACAGGCTTGGACGGTCGTGGTAGTGCGCTTCAGTATCTAGGTAATTGTTAAAGTCACGGTCTCGCTGTGCTAAACCAAACCCCTTAGGGTTGGTGTATGAAAACGACGTAACGCTTAACTGTGTTGGGTTGTTAAGCGGGCGCCATACCCATTTGTTATCAGCTGACTGTGTTAATAAGCCGTCTGAGTCGTGCACTTCTGGGCGGTAGTCATCAAAAAACTTAGTGCTGTTTTCACCGTGGTAAAACATACTTGTTAAAGGGGCTACGCCTAGCTTTTTAATATCTTTACGGGCAAAAATTTGCATATCAACATCAACTAACATGCTGGTTGTTGGGTCAATATCAAATTTGTAAGCGCCTGATAACGAAGGGCTATCAAGCAATGCAAAAATAGTGATGTTAGTTTGCTCAGCCTGAGGCTTAACAAGCCAAAACTCTTTAAACATGGGGAATTCTTCACCCGATGTTTCGGCGGTATCGATTGCTAATCCACGTGCTGATAAACCATATACTTGATTAGGGCCAACAACTCTAAAATAAGAGGCCCCTTGAAACACCATTACCTCATCTTTGTATTCGTTTGTGTTAATTGGGTAATGTAAGCGAAAGCCTGCATGGCCTAGTTGCGTGCCGGCTACGCTTTTTGCTATTTCGTCTTTTAAAGGGGCGGCCGTGCCATCGTATTGATAAAAATCAGTACTAAAAGGTAGGCGATTACGTTTTGAGTCACCTTCTACGGTATTAATTGTTACCGGTGTTTTATATAAAAAACCAGGGTGAAAGAGTTGTAGCTGATACAGGCCTTCATCTTTCCACACTGATTTGTCCTGCTTAAATCGAATTGAGCGGTAATCTTGGTAATCAATGTTATTTAATGCTTCTAGCTCTATATTTTTTGGAGGTGCATATTCTTGTTCGGCTAGTTTTTTAGCGCGGGCGCTTATTACTTCAAATAGGCTTTCTTGCGGAATTGCTGCATCAACACTTGCTGCTATTGCCTGCGTGCTATAGCCCCAGCCAGAAAAAATAAAAAGTAGACCCAATAATGGCGTTGCTTTTTTCTGCCAAGTAGGAGGTGTTTGGGTTAATTGTTTCATTTCCATTCCTTTATAAAAACACGACTTATTTTTACGCTTAGGGTTTGTTACTTAACTACTACACAAGGGTGACGAACTTATAGTGCAACTTTTAATCCGTAAATAAAGTGTTTACATTTCAACAGTTAAATTTATTAAAAAGGGTTTTAACTACGGCTTATGTGTAAAAAATACTCATTTAATGTATT
The DNA here is from genome assembly GCF_000498055.1 of Pseudoalteromonas sp. TB51. Classification (NCBI taxonomy): domain Bacteria; kingdom Pseudomonadati; phylum Pseudomonadota; class Gammaproteobacteria; order Alteromonadales; family Pseudoalteromonadaceae; genus Pseudoalteromonas; species Pseudoalteromonas sp. TB51. The sequence goes on along the minus strand of NZ_AUTO01000172.1, from coordinate 6,871 downwards.
TGTTGCGCGGCTAATTCTATTAATAGTTAATAAACGGTATGGAAGATATTAAGGGTTGTTTACTGAAGCTTGTCTGAATTACATTTTTATAAGCATAAAAAAAGCCGCAAAAATGCGGCTTTAAAACAAATCACTCGTTATTTTTTCTTAAATCTGCGCACTAATGAAAGTGGCGCTAATAAAAGAGATAACCAAAGCAATGAGCCTGAGTCGTTATCGTCATCACCACGTAGGTTGTTTACTCTTACTACAACCGTTTGTGCTTCAGATACGTTACCTACACTATCCTCTGCTTGTACTGTAAGGGTAATACGATTTTCAAACTCGTAATCTACTTCGCTTGCAACAATTAACTGACCTTGCTCGTTAATTGATACAGAATCGTTACCTGATACGATAAATTTAACCACAGGTGATACATCAGCATTAGGATCGCTAAAATCAAGTGTGCCAATCACAGTGCCTACAGCGCTGTTTTCATCTACTGTGAATATTTGATCAGGTGCAATTACCGGTGTTTGCTCTTCAGGGGTAAGTACTACTTCAGATTTTATATCAACAATCACAGGGTCGTGATCAGATGCACGGTATGGTCCTTCTGCGTAAAGCGTAGATTGATGACCTTCGCTCTTAAACTCTAGGTTGTAATCAAGCACGATAGGCTCATCAGTATTGATATGCCAATCATTTGCTGCAACAACTTTGCTTAGTAAAGACTCGGTTGCTAAAGCATGGTCAAGTCTACCTGCACGGCCAGAGAAGCTATAAGAGTAGCTTAATGTATCGCCATCAAGCTCTGCGACTACGTTTTTATAGCCTTTTTCATCAAACTTACGGATTGGATCTTCCATTGCATAAGCGTTCATATCACCAACAAGAATGATATCTTCGTCATCTACGCCAGTAGGTTTGTTGTCTAACCAATCAGTAAACGCATCAGCAGCTTCGGTACGAATTTCATTCCAACAGCCTTGGCCATCACCTAGGTCGTCGTTGTTATCATCACCACAGCTCCCTTTAGATTTAAGGTGGGCTACAGAAACAGTAAATACTTCATCTGTTGAAAGTGACTTAAAGCTTTGCGCAATAGGTGCACGGTTGCTGTAATCAAACGGGTAATCAGTAGTAATAGCGGCTGTGCCTACTTCTTCTACTTTATCTGCGCGGTAAATAAGGGCTGTGGTGATTTCGTCGGTACCAATTTGGGCTACGTTAAAATCCACAAACGCGTAGTTGTTAGCGCTGTCAGCATCGTTTAATGCATTTACTAAACTTGCTATAGCACTGAACTCACCAAAGCCATCATTTTCAATTTCCATTAAGCCAACAACATCAGCTTGCATTGCACTAATAGCACTTACAAGTTTTGCTTCTTGACGTACAAACTCTTCTTCTGAGTCTGCACCACGGCTAGTAGGGAAACCACCGCCTTGGCCATCACCGTTAAAGTAGTTAAGTACGTTAAAGCTGGCGATTCGTAAATCGGCTTCTTCACTTTGCTCAGGCGCATCTTCACGTGCATTAGTCGCTATAAACTGTGGTGTAACTGTTGGGTGAATGCGATACGTGCTAAAGCTGTATGTAACTACCCCTGTTACCGCATTTACAGTATCGCCGGTACGTAGAGTATTTTCTGCCGATAGGCCTGGCGCTGGGTAAGCCGATGGATCTGAGTTTTGAGCTGTAGAGCCATCATCTAATAAGATTTTTTTAGTCAAGTTAGCCGCTTCAACAGCATTGGCTGCATCACCTGGCAATGCAACTTGAGTGCCTTGGTATAAACGCTCAGTGGCTAGTTCTACTTCACCATAGCGACCTAAGCCGAAGTTGTTAGTAACTACAAGTGTTTGATCTAGGCTCACTAGCATACCTTCATAAGCTTCTAGGTCAGCTTGGCTCTCTAAAGGTAAACTTATTGAGGTTGCAGAGGCCACTTCGTCAGTACCACATACAGCAATTTGTGTTACATCTGCTAGTTGTGTTGAATCATAGTATTCATCAACTGTGCCCTGTACGCGCACGTGGTCACCTACATTTACATCGGTATCAGTAAAGTAAACAAACAAACCTTCAGAGGTCATTGGATCGTTATCTACATCTGCAGCAAGCGAGCTCACAAAGAAACCATCTAAGCCATCTTCACCTTGAAAATCGGCAGTGACAATACCTTCAATTTCAACAAGGGTATCTACTAACGGGCTTGCTTCACCAGAACCTTGCACAGCGCTAATTAGCGTTTTATCTGCGCCACATACAAGCGGTTCTAATGGTTCTGGCTCAGGGTCTGGCGCAGGAGCCGTACCACCATCGCCAGCATGCGAGCCTAAGCCGTCAAAGGTATCCTCATCAAACTGTTCCCATTCATCGCTAGGATTAAAAGTTGCAGTTGAGTCAGTTCGACCCGTTGTGATGCTATTTTTTCTTCGTAAGGTTTTATTTTGAGTTTGTACGGTATCATCAGACCAAAAAGAGCCAGGATCAACACCCACTTGGCCAAAGCTATCAACTACCACACCATCTTTAGTTAAAACAAGGGCATCGTCACCATTGTAGTAAGTTACTGTGCTGGTTATGTCTGCAATATCAAGAATGGCAGCGTCTGCACCGGAGTTTGAAATTATATAGGTGGTATTGGCAGCCAATGTGCCTGATAAATCAATTGAGTTACCTACCGAACTACTACCATTTGAATAAAGTCCTAAAGTATAACCTTCAAGAGAAAGCTCGGTATCAGCATTGTTATAAAGCTCAATCGCTTTATTGTTGCTGCTGCCTTCGATGTATTCAGAAATGATTAGATCGGCGGAGGCTGGTGCACTGAGGCTTGCTAATACAAGCGCCAGTGGCGTTATTTTCGTTTTTAACATTTTTTATTATTCCCGTGTATTTAAATCCCAAAATGGGACACCAGTTTAGGCAATCTAAATGACAAAAAGAATACAAAAATGTTAATGATTGTAAAAAAATTAAGGCGGCGTACCGCCTTTGATAACATGTTTACTTATTTTGCAGCCATTGCGCGGCCTGCTTGGCAAAATACGTTAAAATACCATCCGCTCCGGCGCGTTTAAACGCCAGTAAAGATTCCATAATTGTGGCCTCTTCACTCAACCAGCCGTTATCGATTGCCGCTTTGTGCATTGCATATTCGCCACTGACCTGATATGCGAAAGTAGGTACACCAAATTCATCTTTAACACGACGAACAATATCAAGGTACGGCATACCGGGTTTCACCATCACCATGTCGGCGCCTTCTTGTAAATCAAGTGCTACTTCACGAATTGCCTCATCAGAGTTGGCAGGATCCATTTGATACGTTTTTTTGTCGGCCCCTTTCAAGTTACCTGCAGAGCCAACAGCGTCTCTAAACGGCCCGTAATAGCTAGAGGCATATTTAGCTGAGTAAGCCATTATGCGTGTGTGAATATGTCCATCTGCTTCAAGTGCTTCGCGAATAGCACCAATACGGCCATCCATCATGTCAGAGGGTGCAACCACATCTGCGCCTGCCTCGGCGTGCGAAAGCGCCTGCTTAACAAGAATTTCAGTGGTTATGTCATTAATTACATAACCTTCATCATCAATAATGCCGTCTTGGCCATGAGTAGTGAATGGGTCAAGGGCTACATCGGTAATAACCCCAAGCTCAGGGAAAGCTTCTTTTAAAGCACGAACAGTGCGTTGTGCTAAGCCATCTTCACTGTAGGCTTCTTCGGCCATCAAAGACTTTTTGTCAGCAGGGGTCACCGGAAAAATAGCGACGGCAGGTACACCTAAATCTACAAGCTCTTTAGCTTCTTCAAGCAATAAATCAATTGATAAACGTTCAATTCCTGGCATTGATTCAATTGCTTCGCGGCGGTTTTTACCTTCAAGTACAAATACCGGAAAAATTAAATCGTTTACCGATAGTTGGTTTTCGGCCATTAAACGGCGAGAAAAATCACTGCGGCGCATTCTACGCATGCGGGTATATGGGAAAAGGTCGAGTCCTGATTGGGCCATGTTACTAAGCTCCTACTGTGGAATTGGAAAACTAATTACTTGATTTCGGCCATGTTGTTTAGCGAAATAGAGCGCTTTATCTGCGTCGTCTGTAAATAGCTCAGGGTTACTAATATCGTTTACTACAGCGCTGTTTACGCCAGCACTAATGGTTACTTTTACGGATGTTCCGGCTACGTTTACGGTATTACTCTCTACGGCNATGTCGGCTACAGCGCGTATTACTTGGTCGCCGGTTAAGTGCCCGTAGTTATCATTTACGCGTTTAAACCGGTCTATATCGAGCATAATCATACTCAAAGGCGTTTGTTCACGCCGAGAGCGACGCAGTTCCATCACTAATTTTTTATCAAAAAAGCGACGATTTTTAACTCCGCTCAGCGCGTCTTCCATATTAAGTAGCTCAAGCTCGCGGTTTTTATCCTCTAGTTCGCGCAAAGTGACTTGTAACTCAAAGGTGCGCTCATCAACTAACGACTCTAATTCTTTTTGTGTTTGGGCTTGCAGCGCGAGTCGCTCATTTAATAGTGTATCTTGGGCTGCATTTTCAGCAATCAAGGTTTGTTGAGCAATAACTTGTTCATCACGCTCTAAAATAAAGCGCTTCATAACGCCATAACATAGGCAAAATGTACTACCAAAAAAACATATAAAAACAAAAGCTAAGCTACTTCTACCTAAAGGGTATAAGCCAAATACAGCAATAATAAGGTACACCATAACAAGTAAAAATAGCATGAGTGCAATTAGCAGTGCTTGAATTGGTTTTGAAGGCGCATTTTGCTGGCAGATGTAGGCGCTTACCAAGCAATAAATAATAACAATCGGGCTCGCCAGTAAGCTAAATGGGGTAAACACTGTGCTAGGTAAAGCCCACATAAACAACAGGCTAATTGCGAAAATATTAGCAACAATGGTTTGCCATTTTAGTAGTTTAGAGGCTTTAGGTTGGCACAGTTGTTTTTGTAGCGGCACAAAAGCAAGCGTAGTGAGCATTAGTAAAACTGGTATCATTACTTGCTGTAATGAAGGCGAATTTGGATGAAAATAACGAGCGCCAAAACCGCATAAATAAGCCAGTAGCACACCTAAGGTCAGCGTAATAATACCTGCATAAGCAAAATACAACTTGCGCGAAAACCCATACAAAACCAAGCAACTTATGGCCAATGAAAATAAAAAACCAATGAGTAAGCCATAAATTAAATTAAGTTTACCTTTATGCGCTAGGTAGGCATCTGGTTGCCATAAAGTCAGCGGGATGCGTAGCCCAGCACTGTTGTTAACCTTCATTATTACGGTGCTAATACTATTTGCCGGCAGCCTCAAGGTTGCTAATAAAGATTCACTTTTTATTAGCCGTGATGAGAGCTTAAAGTTATCGCCAGTTTGCATGTGTGAGAGCAGTGCTGAATTATAAAAATGAAAAATTTGCGCTTCATTTAACAGCGGGTTATCGAGCGATAAAATAGGGCTTATATTGTTATTTAAGGTATTTTTAACTGTAAACTTGACCCATACAGGGCGTTGTTCAAACCCTAAATTTAATGGCTTATCACTTACTGTTTGCCAGTCGCTAACCTCATGGTAGGCATTGTTTGCTGTGGTGGGCGTAAACGAATAGCTCAGGGTGTCTATTTTTATTGATTTAAAATTTTCAGAAATTACGGGGTTTGCAACACTGCAAAATGAACAAAGGAGCATAAATAGGCTAAATAGCGCCTTTGGGCTTGTCATTAGCGACTTGCTATATCAAATAAGCTATAAAAGTTAGCCGTACTATGGGCGGCAATAGTACTTGGTTCAACGTTATAAAGCTTAGCGAGTGTTTCACACACATAACTAAGATAGGCGGGCTCATTTTTACGTGATTTTGGTTTAGGGGTTATTGTGCGTGGAATTAAAAAAGGCGCATCGGTTTCTATTAATAACCGCTCAAGCGGGATACTTGGCACCAATTGTTGCAATGCTTTACCGCGGCGCTCGTCACACACCCACCCAGTAATGCCAATATAAAGGCCTAATTCTAAATAGTCTTTAAGTGCTTGGGCATTGCCTGTAAAGCAATGCAGCACACCACGTACGTTATAGTTAGCCAAAATATTTAGCATATCTTCGCTTGCGTCACGTTCGTGTAAATAAACAGGTAGGTTTAGTTTTTCGGCTAACGCTAACTGGCGTTTTAATACGCTGCGCTGAATATCGCGAGGAGAAAAATCGCGATTATAATCAAGCCCACACTCACCAATGGCCACAACGCAATCGTTACTAGCAAGCTGCGTTAAAGTGGTTTCAAGTTCATCGGTGGCGTCTTTAGCGTCATGTGGATGCACGCCAGCAGTAGAAAACTGATTATATTGTTTTGCTAATGCAAGCGATTGTTCGCTACTAGGCACATCGCAGCCGATCAGTAACATAGCTTGCACGCCCGCGGCATTTGCGCGGGCAATAATGGCCTGATGCTCACCTTCAAACTGGTGATTGGTTAAATTAACGCCGGCATCAACTAACGTGTAGGTCATTACTGAGTGCGCTTCACACGGATTGAGCGGTTTTGACCATCTTTACGAAGTAAAAAAGAATTAAATACACCGCGGCTAATAACCACTGTGTCTGACTCTTTTAATTTAAGACTGTCAGAGCCAATTTGACGCCATTGCTGATCGTTATCAAGGGTAATAATGAGCTCGCCATAAGGAGCTTTTCTAACTGATGATACTGACGCTGTGATATTTTCGTCTTTATCTTTAGTGATCTCTTTATGCTCAAGGCCAAAATCATCTGCTTTAGCAGCAGGCGCTGCTTTAGAAACAGCTGCAACAGGTGCACTTACGTTTGGCGATACATTGGTTACGGCTTTTGG
>NZ_AUTO01000171.1:0-7267 GCF_000498055.1 Pseudoalteromonas sp. TB51 | reverse complement strand
CCTGCCACTGTGTTGTCATAACATAGTAAACGGTTAAAGTCGTTTTCAATAAAGCTACATGCTTGCAAAGCTTGCACGTTAATTTCTTGCGCTGCAAACGTCGGTGCGCTTAGTAAAACCAGTAGTGAGAGTAGTTGTTTTTTCATTTTATTCCTCAGATTCCTGTTGTTCTTTAGCGCTATAAAATTTCGCTAAAATTAACCCTAGCTCAAATAAAAGCAGCATAGGAATTGCTAATAGTGTTTGTGATAACACATCGGGCGGTGTTAAAAACATCGCCACAACAAATACACCAACCACAATATAAGGGCGTTTTTGCTTTAAACTCTGCGTGGTTGTAGCGCCACTCCAACATAGCAACATTATGGCTACGGGTATTTCAAACGCCACACCAAATGCAAAAAATAGCTTAAGTACAAATCCTAAATAGCTACTAATATCCGGTGCTAGGGTCATCATTTGCGGCCCTACACTAGTAAAAAAGCCTAATATAATAGGGAGCACTATAAAGTAGCAAAAAGCGATACCGCCATAAAATAGCAAAATACTCGAGGCCAAAATTGGCATTAGCATGCGTTTTTCGTGTTGGTATAAGCCAGGTGCTATAAATCCCCAAATTTGATGCAATATCCACGGAATAGCGCCAAACAAAGCAACAAATAGCGTTAGTTTAAACGGTGCAAAAAACGGTGCCGTAACATCGGTAGCTATCATAGTGGCAGTGCTTGGTAAATGTGCGACTAAAGGGGCGGCTACAAACTCATATATATCATTGGCAAAATACACTAGGCCAATAAATATCACTAAAATACTAAAAAGTGATTTAATAAGCCGATCGCGCAGCTCAATTAAGTGAGCGACGAACCCTGATTTAGCTTGTTCAGACATTATTTTTTATACCACGTAATAAGTTGACCACAAATAGGGGAATTAATTTCACTTTTTTTCATCGAGTTGTTCGTTAGATGACATGCTTGAAGTGTTTTTATAGCTATGAGTAACCGACTGCGCTGCTTTTTGCAGTTGATCAACCGATTGTTGTAGCTCAGGGCTTAAATCTTTAAGCTCTTGTTGCTCTGCTTTTTTTAGGTTTTCGTGAAGCTCGTGTATGCGTAGCTCTTCACTCACTTCTGCTTTAACTGAGTTGGCCATCGACTTAACGGTTTTTACCCAGCGCATTACGGTGCGAATGGCAACCGGTAACCGCTCAGGGCCAAGTACCACTAGGCCAACAATAAAAACAACAACGAGCTCCCACATTCCCATATTGCTTAAACCTTAGTATCGTCTTTGGTTTTTTCAGTGCTTTGTGTCTGTGTTGGCGCTGCTTTTTGAGACTCTTGGATTTGCTCAGCTTTTTCGCTTTCAGTCTCTTTAGTTTGATCATCAGACATGGCTTTTTTAAACCCTTTTACTGCACCGCCTAAGTCACCACCCATGCCGCGTAGTTTTTTAGTACCAAAAAGAAGTACGATAATCGCTAAAACAATCAATAATTGCCAAATACTAATGCCACCTAAACCCATGGTTATCTCCAACTGATAAATGCTTAAATGTTTATTTTAAGTACTAATTATACGCACTGTGGCATAAATAGCACTTAGTTTATGTGTTACGCCACGCCACAATAAAGCTAATTGCAGACGCTGCTAATGTTACGCCTGCCGCTATGAGGTCGTGCTGCAGATAACACAGTGCCGATACAATTAGTGTAGCACTGCCAAATAGGCTAAGTACTAGCGCTTTGTGTGACACTTTACTTGGCTGAGAATGCTGCATTTGCGGACTACGTTTTAAATTTTGATAAATTAAATCAGGTAGTTCTGGCATTTTTTCAGCCCAAAATGGCAAGTTAGCATACATTTGTTTCATTACTGATAACGGTCCAACTTGTTGTTTTACCCAATCTTCTAAAAATGGCTTAGCGGTTTTCCACAAATCAAGCTGAGGATAAAGCTGACGCCCTAAGCCCTCAACGTATAATAACGTTTTTTGTAATAATACTAACTGCGGCTGTACTTGCATGTTAAAGCGGCGTGCGGTGTTAAATAAATTAACGAGTACATGGCCAAACGATATCTCAGCTAGCGGCTTATTAAATATAGGTTCGCACACGGTACGAATTGCAAATTCAAACTCTTCTATGCTGGTATCGGGCGGAACCCAGCCCGAGTCAACATGTAGCTGAGCAACTTGGCGGTAGTCACGATTAAAAAAGGCGATAAAGTTTTCTGCGAGATAGCGTTTATCTTCTTTGTTTAATGTGCCAACAATGCCACAGTCGATACCAATATACATGGGGTTTTCAGGGTGCTCGCGAGAGACAAATATATTGCCAGGGTGCATATCAGCATGAAAAAAACTGTCTCTAAATACTTGGGTAAAAAACACTTCTACACCGCGCTCAGCGAGTAATTTCATATTGGTATTTTGCGCAATTAACGACTCAGTATCTGAGACCGGGATTCCGTAAATACGCTCCATAACCAAAACGTTACTGCGGCTATAATCGCTATAAACAGCCGGGATATATAACGAATCAGAGCCTTCAAAGTTACGCTTAAGTTGTATGCCATTTGCGCCTTCGCGCATTAAATCGAGCTCATCTAACAAGGTTTTTTTATACTCTTTGACCACTTCGACAGGGCGTAACCTTTTTGCTTCGCTGTGTACATTGGCAAGTACTTTAGCGAGCTTTTCCATAAGTGCTAAGTCGGCATTAATTTGTGTTTTTATGTTTGGCCTAATCACTTTTATAACAACATCTTGGGTATTGTTATGAGCATCAACTAGCTTAGCAGTATGCACTTGTGCAATGGACGCTGAGGCCAATGGGGTTTGCGAAAACTCACTAAACAACTGGTTTATATCGCTAATTTCGAGCGCTTTTTCAATTATTTTTTGGGCAAGTTCGCCTTCAAAGGGCTCGACTTGGTCTTGCAAAAAAGCAAGCTCTAGCGCAATGTCGTGAGGAAGTAAGTCTCGGCGGGTAGAAAGCATTTGGCCAAACTTAATCCACACAGGGCCAAGCTCTTGCAAGGCTAAGCGCAGTCGCAAGCCCGCGGGCTTATTTTTGTGCTGGTTACGTAACCAAAACAAGCTACCACGCGCAATTTTAGCGTACCAAGGTATTTTTTGTTTTGGTATTAACTCATCTAGTCCGTAGCTAAGTAATGTTTTAGTGATGTAATACAATCGAGCAGTCGACACAAAAAATCCTTAGCGGCTGTTGGTGTTAGAAGAGTTGATTAATGCATTTATGCGTTGTTCAATAGCGGCCACTTGCCCTTTTAACACTCTGTTTTGTTGTTTAAATTGCTCAAGCTCTAAAGGGTGAATAGTTACAGCGAGCTCATCTTGGCATAGGCTGGTTAATGTGGTGCTAATTTGCTGACGTGCTTTACGCTCTTTACTGCGTAAAGCGTTTAGCTGTATGTAAAGTTGTTGTGCGGGCGCATCGCCAATATAGTGCGATAGTTGCTCAGGCCAATCTATATCTAGCCCAGAAAATGCGGCGCTGTAAGCCTGAGCGACGTTTAAGTCGCCTTGCAGGTCTAGCTTATCTTGACGAATGAGTTGTGTAAGCATGGCTGGGTCTTTAAGCGCCATAATAGTATCTATATCTGCGCTGATCATACACTCTGCGCTATTTTCATCGCTGGCACTGTAAAGGTGTAATAGTTTACCATCAAAGGTTAATACTATTTGCTGCTGCCAATTGCGGATTTCGACCTTTAATGGTTTGTGCTTAACGGCACTGAGCTTATCTACTAAGGTGGCGTCGAGTTGCAGTACCTTATTAAGCACTCGCTCTATAAGCGAAAGTACAAAATTAGGTAACATAAAAAACTGCGAATCGGGTTTTGCTGCGATTACATGCTCGCTTTTTTGCTCAAACGCCATAACTGCCTGCCTTAATATTTAAAACCACGGTGCAGTGCAACAATACCACCGGTTAGGTTTTGATACGTTGTTTGTTCAAAGCCTGCTTCTTCCATCATTGCTTTTAAGGTTTCTTGGTCTGGGTGCATACGAATCGACTCAGCTAAGTATTGGTATGACTCGCTATCGTTCGCCACTACTTTACCCATAGTTGGTAATAGATTGAACGAGTAAAAATCGTACGCTTTACTTAAAATTTCATGCTCAGGTTTGGAAAACTCTAGTACTAATAAACGTCCACCTGGCTTTAATATACGGTACATAGAGCGAAGAGCTTTGTCTTTATCGGTTACATTACGTAGGCCAAAGGCAATCGTGATCACATCAAAGCTGTTATCTGGAAATGGCAGCATTTCGGCATTCATTTGCACGTAGTCGATATTGCCGACTAAACCCAAGTTGTGCAGCTTTTCACGGCCCACTTTTAACATTGATGAGTTAATGTCACCTAAAACTACTTGGCCGGTGTCACCGACTAGCTGGCTAAATTTTGCTGTTAGGTCGCCAGTGCCGCCTGCTAAATCAAGGACGTGGTGGCCTTTGCGCACACCTGAGCTGGCTATAGTTTGACGTTTCCATAATCGATGTACACCAAAAGACATTAAATCGTTCATTACATCGTACTTTGCTGCAACCGAGTGAAATACGTCTGCAACCATTGAGGCTTTATCGTTTTCGGCTACGGTTTTATAGCCAAAATGCGTGGTCTTTTGCTCTGTTTCGTTCATGGTTAGTCTCTATCGTGGCAATAAAGACTAGTGTACTTGATTGTATACTGCAGGTGCAATTTGAATATGATTTATCAGGTAATTTAGCGTAAAACCTAGTGGCCGGCTGTAAAGCTACTTTGCCCCAGTGAGCGTGCTTTAAATGCCGCTTGCGAGGCTTTTTTAGCTAACTGGTTAAAGTCATCATTTTTGAGTTGCTGCGCTATGCCTAAAGATAAGTTAATGCCAGGCAGCTTAGTGCCGCTTTTTGAGCTAACAAAGCGAAGTTTTTCTACGCCATTACGCACTTTTTCAGCAATAACATTGGCGGTTTCGGGGTCTATATCTGGCAGTAATACAGTAAATTGGTCCTTTGCTGTGCGCCCAGGTAAACCACTTTGAAAAACATATTTTTTTACTTGTTTAGCCACTTTGTTCAAAATAACTTCGCCAATTATATCGCCGTAATTATCTACAAAATGATCTAAATTATCTATTTGAATAGCAATTGCACAAATTGATTTGTCTTGGTTGCTCCATAGTTGGGTTTGCTGCGTTAAATAATGACGTTTATACAGCCCCGTTTGTGAGTCAATAATGTGCTGCTTACGTAATTGCGCCAGCTGTTTTTGGGTTTTTTCGTGTAACTTTTTAGCTTTATGTAGCTCGTGTTTGAAGTGCTTGTGTTGCTCAAGTAACGTGGCTGATTGCGTGCTTAACGTATCGAGTGCTTGGCGGCTTTGCTCTATATTATTCTCATCAAGCGTGTGCATGCACTCACTTACTTGGCCGGCAAAGCTAACAATTTGTTTTTCGGTTGATTGCGCATTGCGCGACAGTGAATCAATAACCCCATTTACGTTATTAATCATTGCCATTTGCGTGGTATGCCCTTCGTTTAAAAACTCAAAGTAGAGCTGCTCAATCAAAATACTATCAATTTGGGCTTTATTAGTAATGGCCTCATCTATGGCGTTATTTAGCTGAGGATTTACTTTACTAATATAGGTATAGGCAACGTGGTAATTTAACGGAGAGGGAGGCAGCGTATGACGTTCTAAAAACAGGCATACATTCGTCATTTTTTCTTGAGCTACAGCCATGGAATCATGGAACATCATTTTAACTACCAACTAAGTACGCATTAAATTACACATTAAAATAACTCTTCAATGAGGCGGCAATGCATCCAAGCTTTATTATTTTTTTACTACAATAATCGTTAAGCAGGCTATTTAAAAGTAAAAACCAGTATTAGTGAACTTAAATTTTTACTTTTGCTGCCTAATAGCTGATTTTATCATCAAAGAGCACGTATTTAGCTTAATTTAGGCGGGTTCGGCTTATTTTACCCGCTCCAATTAAGCGTGTGTTATTGAGATTAATCGCATTTGTCTTGCTATTTACTCAGCCTACGATAGTTTTGTGAAATCTATTGTATGGTTAAGTAAAACTAAAATGAATTATTCCTTACCCCCGCGAATTTGCCGCACACTGCTTGTGCTATCACTTTTTGGCACGCTAAGCGCATGTACATTAACAAGCCCCAACGCAAACACGCAATTTGAACAAGTGGCGCAAAGTATTGTTGATTACCGCAAACGTGTTAATCCCTACACACAACCTGAAGGGGTTGATGGCTATTTATTTCCTAATTTATCGGCCAAATTTTTAAAGCAACAATATGAGGAAAAAACAGCATTATTAAGTCGTTTAGATGCAATTGATAGCGATGAGCTTTCAAGTGAAAACAGTATTAACCTCAGTATTATTCGTGCGCAAGTACAAAACAGTGTTGATGAATACGTATTTAATGCGCACTACATGCCGCTAACTTCTGAGTATGGGTTCCATTCTAGCTTGTCTTATATGATTAATAGTTCGCAGTACAAGCAACCGCAACAGTTAGAAACGTATTTAGCCCGCCTTGAACAAGTGCCGCGCTTTTTTGAGCAAAACATACATTGGATGAAAAAGGGGCTCGAAACGGGGCTTACTCAACCTCAAGCGGTATTAGCTGGGTATGAAGACTCAATAAGCGCTTACATAGTGGATGATGTAACGCAGTCAGACTTTTACTCCCCGTTTAAAACGAACACGGCAGGGCTAAGTGAAAACGACTTTAAAGCGTTGCAGCAAAAAGCTAAACGCATCATAAAAAACGATGTTATTGCCTCTTACAAAGCATATTTAACATTTTTTACTACGCAATATCAGCCAGGGGCACGCACTACGATTGGTATTTCGCAAACCCCTAATGGCAAGGCGTTTTATAAAAACCGCGCACAGTATTACACCACCACAAATATGAGCATTGATGAAATACATCAGCTGGGGTTATCTGAAGTGGCGCGTATCCGCAGTGAAATGCAGGAAATAATTAAAGAAGTAGGCTTTGAAGGCACGTTTGCCGATTTTATCCACTTTTTACGTACCGATCCGCAATTTTACGCCACCACTCCAGAGCAGCTATTAAAAGAAGCTGCTTATATAGCTAAAAAAATGGACGCGCAGCTGCCTAAGTTATTTCATACACTGCCACGTATGCCCTATGGCGTTGCACCTGTACCTGCAAATATAGCCCCTAAATATACAACAGGTCGCTATGTTGGCTCGAG
>NZ_AUTO01000170.1:0-5333 GCF_000498055.1 Pseudoalteromonas sp. TB51 | reverse complement strand
ATGTTGGCTCGAGCCGAAGCGATCAAGCGGGTTATTATTGGGTAAATACATATGCGCTAGATAAGCGCCCATTGTATGTATTAGAGGCGCTGACCTTACACGAAGCCGTACCGGGGCATCATTTACAAATATCGCTTAATGCAGAGCTTGAAAACTTACCAAGCTACCGACGTGATGCCTACCTTTCGGCTTTTGGTGAAGGATGGGGGCTTTATTCTGAATACTTAGGTATAGAAGCAGGCTTTTACCAAGACCCATACAGCCGATTTGGCCGTTTAACCTATGAAATGTGGCGTGCAGCTCGTTTAGTGGTTGATACAGGTATGCACATGTACGGCTGGAGCCGAGAGCGCGCTATGAACTTTATGAGCGAAAACACGGCGCTTTCATTACACAATGTTAAAACCGAAACCGACCGCTATATTTCGTGGCCAGGACAAGCTTTGTCGTACAAAATTGGCGAGCTGACTATCAAGCTTTTACGCACAGAGGCCGAGCAAGCGCTTGGGCCTCGTTTTGATATTCGTGAGTTTCATCATCAAGTACTGCGTCATGGTTCAGTGCCGTTATCAGTGCTTGAAGAGCAAGTTCGTTTGTATATAAAAGCTGAGCTTGAAAACACGCAAAGCTAATTATCTAAAGGTATAAGCCTTGAACAACGAAAGGTGTTGTGTCATTTTGACGCAACACCTTTTTTATTTTTAAAAACAGCCATCAAGGGGCCTTGGATGAGCGATTTTATTATTTTTAGTATTGATGTATTTGCGAGTATTTTTATTGTTGCATTAGGATTGATTGTACTTACCGTAATTGTTTTTTATTTTCGTGATATTACTCAAACAAAGCATGCAATTAGGCGAAATTACCCGGTTATTGGCCGCTTTAGATACTTTTTTGAGCGCCAAGGCGAGTTTTTTAGGCAGTACTTTTTTGCCCTCGATAGAGAAGAAATGCCGTTTAACCGAGCAGAGCGCAGCTGGGTGTATCGGGCTGCAAAAGATGTCGATCGTACCGCTGCATTTGGCTCCACGCAAAGCTTAGAGGTAACAGGTACAGTGATGTTTATGAACTGTGCTTTTCCTACCTTAGATGAAGAGGCGCTGGACCCAAGTAATGTAACGTTAGGCCCTTATTGTAAAACGCCGTACACCACTAACTCCTTGTTTAATATATCGGGAATGAGCTTTGGTGCGCTCTCAAAACCGGCTGTTAGAGCGTTATCAAAAGGGGCAAAATTGGCCGGCTGCTGGATGAATACAGGTGAAGGCGGGTTAAGCCCTTATCACTTAGAGGGCGGAGCCGATTTGGTGTTTCAAATTGGTACGGCTAAATATGGTGTGCGTGACGAGCTTGGAAATTTAAGTATCGATAAACTTAAAGAAATTGCGGTGCATAAGAACGTAAAAATGTTTGAGCTTAAATTAAGTCAAGGTGCCAAACCAGGTAAAGGCGGTATGTTACCTGGTAAAAAGGTTAATGCTGAAATTGCTAAAATAAGGGGCATCCCTGAGGGTAAAGATTCAATTAGCCCAAATGGGCACCCAGAGATCAAAAAGCCAAGCGACATATTAGATATGATTGCCACAGTGCGAAACGCCACAGGCAAACCTACCGGCTTTAAAGCCGTTATTGGTGATTACACTTGGCTAGAAACACTATTTGCAGAAATAAACCATCGCGGGCTTGAATCAGCGCCGGACTTTATCACTATTGATAGTGCCGATGGCGGTACGGGCGCAGCGCCACAACCCTTATTAGATTCGGTAGGTTTACCGCTGCGCGAAAGCTTACCGCTGGTTGTTAATATGCTTGAAAAACACGGCTTAACAGGGCGGGTTAAAGTCATTGTTTCGGGTAAGTTAATTGTGCCCTCTAAGGTAGCATGGGCGCTTGCTTTGGGTGCTGATTTTGTTGTTTCTGCGCGTGGTCATATGTTTGCGTTAGGCTGTATACAGGCCATGCAATGTAATAAAGACACCTGCCCAACCGGTGTAACTACCCATAACGAGCGGCTACAGCGTGGTTTAAATGTTGCAGATAAAGCTCAGCGGGTTGCCAATTATAATAAATATATTCATTACGGCGCTGGCTTAATTGCCCACTCATGTGGTGTAACGAGTGCGCGGGAATTAAGGCGTAAACACGTGCGTATAGTGCAAGAAAGCGGGCTGTCGGAGCCGCTCGATAAAATTTACGAAAACTACCAATAACGGTATTAGTATAAAAAAGGCGCTTTGGCGCCTTTTTTAATTTAGTTGGCTTATTAATAAACTAAAAAAGGCATCTTTGTTGTCGCAGCTTTTGGCATTTAAAATAAGTTGCTCACCTAAGCTCAGCGTTTGTTTTTGTACTGCAAGGCGCGTATTTTCATCTTCAATGCTGTCAATATCTACCACATGCGCGAGCCCTATGGTGCGCCTAATTAGTTCTGTTCCACAATAACCTATGGCGTCTTGTAATACGGTTTTCATAAAGTACTGTGGGTAGCCCTCGGTATTAAGGGTGTGATCTGTGCTGTGGTTGGCAATTAAAGTTAACCATTGTTGCTCAAATAAATTATAGCTTTCAACAATGCAGCTAAGTAAATGCGTTTGATAGTTTCGTCGTGCTACAAACTCTTCAATATGCCCTGCTTGTGCGCAGTAATTTAATAGTAAATTGCCAATAAAAGAGCCTACATCAAAGCCAACAGGGCCAAAAAAGCCAAACTCGGGGTCAATCACTTTAGTGGTATTGGTATCTACAAAAATACTGCCGCTGTGCATATCGCCGTGCAGCAATGTTTGCGGGTTAGATAAAAAATTAGCTTTTAACTTTGCAACTTCTAACTTAAGTGCCGTGTTATCACGAAAAGCGTGTACATGTGTAGTAAGTTGCTCGTCAAAGTGATTGCGTTCGTGATCTGTATACGGATCGCTAAAAAATAAATCTTCTGTAATTTGGCAAAGCTCAGGGTTAGTAAATTGCTGTACAAGGGCCTTTTTATGCTGGGCGGTTAGGTAAAAATCTGAATTATAAAACCCGGTATGGCTTAAATACCTAGCTACGTGCTCGGCTAACTTAGGAAATTGCTCCGCGTTATTTTGCGCCGTGCGCAATATTTTTAAGTGACCTAAATCTTCTAAAATAGTAAGTGCGTAAGCTTGGTTATAGTGCAGTACTTTAGCGGTGTTTTGTGGGCAAATAGCCCCATGGTTAAGTAACACTTGCGCCTCAATACGGGCTCTATCAAGCGTGAGCGGCCATGATTCACCTACACAACGAGCATAAGGCAGTGCTTGCTTTAAAATAATGCTGTTATGGTGCTCATCGCTAATTCTAAATACTAAATTAAGGTTACCGTCACCAAATTCGTACGCAGTTAAGTGTGCGCCAGCATAAAAAAAATCATACTGCTTAGAGTCAATTAGCGAATTTACATATTCAATTGCGCGCTGCGCATCAAACGCGACATAGTTAGCCATAGTGAGTTCTCAAATAACCTTTTTGGGCATTCTATACCTTTAAATGTTTAGATGTCTACAAGTCTAACTTGAGAGTTATTCAAACTGATGTAAAATACCCTTACGCATTTTATTTAAGCAGCCTCACCATGCAAAACCTAATCGCAAGCAGTTTAAAATATGAAAACGGCACATTAAGTGTGCTTGACCAGTATTTACTTCCTCATCAGCAGGTATGGCACGAATGCCATAGTGTTGAGACGATGAAGGAGCTGATCATCAGTTTAAAAATTCGTGGCGCACCATTAATAGGCTTAGGTGCGAGTTTGCTGGTTGCTCATTTAGCGCAGCAGGGGACAACTCAAGCGGCGCTTGCAAAAGCAATTGATGAGCTTGAAGCCACAAGGCCAACCGCTGTTAATTTAATGCATTGTATGGCTACATTAAGAGAGGCTCTTAAAAGCGATGACTTTGTAGCAGCAGTGGTGTGCAGCGCAGAGCGCCTTTTTATTGAAGACATTGCCCTATGTGAGCGCATGGCAACGCGCGGAGCTAAGCTTATAAACAGCGGCGACAATATTTTAACCCATTGTAATACCGGCGCATTAGCGACTGCTGGTATTGGTACAGCATTAGGCGTTATTTACAAAGCGCAGCAACAACACGGCAATATACATGTGTGGGTTGATGAAACGCGGCCCTTGTTGCAAGGCGGGCGTTTAACCGCGTTCGAATTTGAGCGCTGGCAAGTACCGTACACACTTATTTGCGATAATATGGCAGCAAGCTTAATGGCCGCAGGTAAGGTAGATAAAATAGTGGTAGGCGCCGATCGTATTGCTGCTAATGGCGACTTTGCTAATAAAGTGGGAACTTATAATTTAGCTGTATTGGCGCATTTTCATGATATTCCTTTTTATGTTGTCGCGCCTTTAACTACGCTTGATACACAAACAGCTTGCGGTAGCGATATAGCAATAGAGCAGCGAAATAGCGCAGAGGTACGCGGCGTAAGTGGCAGTTTTGGTGAGGCGCTGTGGGCACCCATTAATGCCAATGTGTATAATCCCGCATTTGATGTAACACCTGCAAAACTAATAACAGCTTGGGTGTTAGATACCGGTGTTTACAATAAAAGTGATGTAGAGAGTGGCGCGTTAACAGCGCTTAAGTAGTTTTTAAACAGCGCTCCACTTATCCCTTTGTGGAGCGTATTACTTTTGCTATGCGAGCAACGGAAACTGCTTCGCAATTTCAGACTCGGTGCTTTTTGCAACCCAGCCCTCGGTATTATTAAATAATCGAATGGCGGTAAATTCTGGGTCGCTCCCCATATCAAACCAATGTGGGGTAAGAGTTGGGACCGAAATTAAGTCACCTTGCTGGCATAATACTTGGTAAATTTTGGCATCAATATGTAGGCAAAATAACCCTTGGCCTTTTACAAAAAAGCGAACTTCGTCTTCACTATGAGTGTGCTCAAATAAAAACTTTTCTCGCATTTGTGCCGCTGCAGGATTACCTTTTGCAAGCGAAATAACATCCACCGTTTGGTAGCCATTTTGCGCTTTTAAGCGCGCTATATCATTTTTATACGCTGCAATAATTTGCTCATTTGTGGTGTGCTCATTAATGGGGGCGGTTGCTTGCCATTGTTCAAAACGTACATTTACCTTTGCTAATTGCTGAGTAATTTCGCTTAAATCACAGGTGTTTACCAGCGCATTACTTGGATTGTTGTTAGCATAAATTGTTAATTGGCTCATGCAAATTGCTCCAATTTAACTGTGCTAAAGTCATGTACGTATGGGTGCGCGCTATGTGCTTGGCCATCACGTATTAAGTGCAAGGTTTTAAGCCCTGCGGCTTTGGCTGCATCAAGCTCACCTG
>NZ_AUTO01000169.1:0-10380 GCF_000498055.1 Pseudoalteromonas sp. TB51 | reverse complement strand
CCTGCCACATCACTTAAAAACAAGATTTCGTTAGCACTAAAGGGGAGCTGGTTAACTATAGTGTTATAGGCTGCTTGCTCTTGCTTTGCGCCGACTTTGGTATCAAAAAAATCATTAAACAGGGGGCGTATATCGCCATAGTCACTGTATTTAAAGAGTAACTGCTGCGCCCTTACCGAGCCTGATGAATAGACATAGAGTGCGGTGCCTTGAGCGTGCTGAGCTTGTAAAAACTCAAACGCATCTGCGTATAGGTGGCCTTTAAAATCCCCGTGCTCGTAGCCCGTTTGCCAAATTAGCCCTTGTATTTGCTTTAAAGGGGTAATTTTTTTATCTTCTTCAATCCATTTTAGTAACACGCTAATGACATTTTCTATATCGGCATCTGGCTCATTAATAATGGCTTTAACAGCCGCTATTTGCTCAGCGACATGGGTTTTATTTTCGTTTAAGCGCATAAACGTTGCTAGTTGCTTGGCTGCATACGGAAACAGCACCTCTTTTACAAATGAGATACGTGTTATGGTGCCTTCAATATCAGTTAAAATTGCTTTTATCATTATAGCTGTGCCCCAATACCTTCTATTTTTAACCGTTCCAGCTCGCAACTAAATAAAAACTCTAACCCTTCTAAATGGCGAAGTGCTTGCTTGTAATTACGCCCTACTACATAAACGCCATGCCCACGAATTAACACTGCATGTTCAATGGGTGTATGTAAGTGGTGATCACTAAGCAGCAAGCTTAAGCGGTCTATGTCTTGGTCGTTTTCAAAAATAGGAATGCTGAGCGTATCTAAATGCGAGGTTACTCCACTGAGTGACTTTTGCATTTCGTAACCGCTTAAATTTAATGCATGGCTTTTAATTACACGCGATAGTACGGTGGCTGCTACTGAGTGAGTATGCAGCACCACGTTTGCGTGCGGAATAAGCTTATACATGCCTAGGTGCAGTTGCGTTTCGGCCGATGGGTTGCCAGCACCTTTAGTGCGATTACCTTGATGATCAAGCTCAATGAACGTGTGTGTACCGAGCTGACCTTTATCAAAGCCGCTAGCGGTAACCACATACCCTGTTGCGGTGCGCGCCGAAAAATTTCCGCCGGTGGCGGGAACCCAGCCTTTTTGACTGATCCATTTTCCGGCTTCAATAAGTTGCGAAATAGCGGTATTGTTGTGCATACATTCCTCACCAATGAGTGTAATACCAATGCGTAATAATACTTAATGCGTTTGAGGCGCTAAACCAAACGCGAGCTGCGTTTTTGCTACCTCAAAATAGCTCAGTTAATTAAGCAAATTGATATAAAGCTATTTAATTTTAGACGGCTATACTTCTGTTTTAAGCAATGATAGCATCGCTTTAAGCGCAAAACCATCATTAAGGGCCTGTCGTGTTTGAAAGTAAATTACCAAATTTAAGTGTTAGTATATTTAGCCAAATGAGTGGTTTGGCAAGTCAGCATTCGGCAATAAATTTATCGCAGGGTTTTCCTGAGTTTGATGCGCCAGAACTACTGAAAAACCAGCTAAATTTTTATGTTCAGCAAGGGGGTAATCAATACTCGCCATCCAGTGGTGTGCCCCGTTTACAGCAACAAATAGCAAATTTAGTTTCGCGTAAATACGCGGCTAACATTGATGCAGCTGAGCAAGTTACGGTAACGTCGGGCGCCACCGAAGCATTATTTGTGGCTATTCAAACTATAGTACGCCCCGATGATGAAGTCATTGTGTTTGACCCCGCTTATGACTCTTACCAGCCTGCCATTGAGCTTGCTGGCGGTAAAACAGTTCATATTGCATTGCATGCACCCGATTATGCTATTGATTGGCAAACTGTTCGAAGCGCAGTGAGCAAAAACACGCGCGCTATAATTATTAATACGCCACACAACCCAAGCGGAAAAATACTTAAAAGCGATGATATAAACGCGCTTAAATCGTTAGTAAGCGACCACGATTTATATGTAATAAGTGATGAAGTTTACGAACATATTACCTTTGATGGCGATAAGCACTTAAGCATGCTTTGTGATGAGCAGCTGCGTGAAAAAAGCTTTATTATATCAAGCTTTGGCAAAACATTTCACAGTACCGGCTGGAAAATGGGGTACTGTATTGCGCCTGCACCGCTTGCTATTGAATTTAGAAAAATACACCAGTATGTTACTTTTTCAAGCTTTACACCTGCACAACACGCATTGGCCGACATGCTTGAACAACAAGGCGAGCATGTAGATGAGCTGAGTAATTTTTATCAGCAAAAGCGCGATTTACTGGCACAGCACTTAAGTGACAGCCGTTTTAATATTTTACCAAGCCAAGGTACGTACTTTTTATTATTCGATTACAGTGAAGTGTCTGATCTTAATGATGTAGATTTTTGCCACTGGTTAGTAGAGCAAGCTGGGGTTGCTGCTATTCCTTTAAGTGTGTTTTATAAGCAACCTTCAAATGATAAAGTGATTCGACTGTGTTTTGCTAAAAACGATGAAACCTTAATAGAGGCCGCGCAAATATTATGTCAACTTTAACGCTTACACTCGTTCAAAGTGCGCTGCATTGGCTTGATAAAGACGCCAATTTAGCCATGTTTGATAAAAAATTAGCAGCGATGAGCGCTCAACCTGATTTAATTTTACTACCCGAAACCTTCGCCACAGGCTTTGCTATTAACCTTGATTGCGCAGAGCCCGAAAATGGCAAAGTGCTGAGCTGGCTAAAAACCCAAGCACATAAACATAAAGCTGTTATTGCAGGTTCGGTTTTGGTTGCTCAAGGCGATAAAAAAGCGAATCGCTTTTATTGGGTGACCCCAAGTGGCGAGGTAAATTATTACGATAAACGTCATTTATTTCGCTTAGGCAGTGAGGGCGATTACGTTGTCGCAGGACAAGCGCGTAAAACGTTTGAAATTAACGGTTTTAAGTTACTGCCGCAAGTATGTTACGACTTGCGCTTTCCGGTTTTTCAGCGCAACAATAATGATTACGATGTAATGATAAACGTTGCAAACTGGCCTGCGGTTCGTCGCCATATTTGGGATACGCTATTAATGGCGCGTGCTATGGAAAACCTATGTTATGTAGTAGNTAGCCGTTAACCGTGTTGGCGACGATGGCAATGGTGTTGCGCACAATGGCGGCACGGCCGTGTACGACTTTAAAGGCGATACAATCGCCAAAGCAAAAGACAATATACAAGAGTTGCTTACCGTAACACTTGAAAAAGCACCGCTCGATGATTTTAAAGCTTCGTTTCCTGCTTATTTAGATGCCGACGCGTTTACCTTGGTATAAATCGCTAAGCATTAGCGCCTAGCCANTACAACCCTTATTACACCGGTAATTTTAGCGGGCGGCATTGGCACACGGTTATGGCCGCTTTCTCGCCAAGCTATGCCTAAGCAATTTTTACCTCTGCTTGATAACAAACACTCACTATTACAAAGCACGTTAGCGCGTGTGTCGGGCAAGGGGTTTGCAAAGCCAATACTTGTTTGTAACGAACAGCACCGTTTTATTGCTGCTGAGCAAAGTGCACAGGCCCCTCCTCATGCACTTTTGTTAGAGCCCCAGGGTAAAAATACCGCGCCGGCTATTGCGCTGGCAGCACACTACGCTTTACAGCAAGGCATAACCGGGCCAATACTGGTGATGCCTGCCGATCATCATATATCCAACTTTACTGAGCTCACACTTAAACTAAACGATGCAATTGAATTAGCCCAGCAAGGTATGCTGGTCACGTTTTCAATTACACCAACACAGCCCCACACTGGGTTTGGCTACATTAAGCAAGGTAGTAAAATAGCAGGCTCAAATTGCTATAAAGTGGCTGAATTTAAAGAGAAGCCCAGCTTGGCTACCGCTGAGCATTATTTAACTCAAGGCGGTTATAGCTGGAATAGCGGGATGTTTTTATTTACACCACAAGCCTATTTAAATGAACTAGAACGCTTTGCCCCAAAAATTGCACACAGTGTAAGCGCGGCGGCTAATTTCTCTGACGATTTAGGGTTTACAAGGCCGGTAAGTGGGCCACTTAAAACCTGCCCAAGTGACTCTATCGATTACGCCATTTTAGAGCGCAGTAATAATGTAGCAGTGCTGCCTGTTGCTCTTAATTGGAGTGATGTAGGCAGCTTTAGTGCCTTGGCTAGCCTTATTAAAAAAGATGCACATGGCAATAATGAAAACGACAGCCATAGCGCGCAAAATAGTACTAATAATTTTGTTTTAAGCGAAAACGATCACAGCGTTGCTACCCTTGGGGTTAGCGACTTAGCTATTATTCATACCCACGATGCCACCCTCGTTGCCAATAAAAACAAGCTCGATGGTCTGCCTTTATTACTCAAGCAATTAGCGGTTAGCCAAAGTGATAAACTCAATCACCATCAGGTTGTGTATCGGCCATGGGGCAATTACCGCACTTTAGTAACAGGGGCAGGGTTTAAAGTTAAAAAAATAACCGTAAACAGCGGCGCTAAACTTTCAACGCAGCGCCATCAGCATCGTGCAGAGCATTGGGTGGTGGTATCGGGGATTGCCGATGTACGTATTGATAAGCAAGCATTAACACTTAGCCACGACCAATCTTGCTACATTGCAGCAAAACAAATACACAGCTTAGCGAACAATCAAAAAGAGCCGCTAATTGTCATTGAAGTACAAACTGGCGCCGTACTAGATGAAAGTGACATAGAGCGTTTTGATGATAAGTATGGAAGAGAGTAAACAGCTTAATCTGCAATTGAAAAGCCCATTAACCCAACTGCCCGCGCACGTACTTTAAGTATTGTTCTAGGCTGCGCTGCCATAGCTCTAACGCCTCATCTAGCAGGTTGTTATGGGGTTTGTTATCAAGCAGGCGGCGCTCTATTTTTTTAAGCTCAATACCGTAACGGTTAAAGCCTAATTGCAGCGCGGTGCTTGCTTGGCGGTGCAATAATTTAATGCACTGCTCTGGTCGCTGGTCAATAAGTTCTTGGCATCGGGTTAGTTTAGTCCGTGCTGAGAGTACAAATTCATTGTAAATCGACGACACTTCATCCTCACTAAATGAGCTGGTTAGTGTTTCTGCTGCGGTTTCGTCGTATAAGGTGTCTATTAGCTCTACAGCTATATTTGTAGTTTGATTGGATTGTGAATCACTCAGTGCTTGGCGAAGCTTTTGCTGCTTAATTGGTTTGCCTACTATGTCTTTTATTCCCAGAGCTAAGTATTCTTTTACCTCATCAGGGCTTAAGCTTGCTGTAAAAGCCAGTACGGGCGTGCGCTGGTTTTTATGCTCCAAACGCTGCAGTCGTTTTAATACTTCTTGGCCGGTAAAGTCTGGCAGGTTCATATCCAGTAAAATAACGTCAAAGTGATGCGTTTGCAGCAGTTCAATAGCGCTTTTGCCATCTTTGGCGAGCTTTATTTTATGCTCATCTTCGGCCATAAATTCAATGGCAATTTTTTGATTTAAATCTAAATCTTCGACTAGCAGTACTTCAAGGCCGGTTAAGTAGTCTTTGTTTTGATGTCGCTGCTCTACCAAACTAAGTTCCCCTAGCGTAAAGGTGGTAGTAAAGCTAAATACGCTACCAGTGCCTAGTTGACTGGTTATTTCTAAACGGCTGCCTAGCTTTTCTAGTAAGCGGCTGGTGATGGCAAGCCCAAGGCCGGTGCCGCCTTTTTCTTTGCCGGCGCTACTTTGTACATAGGGTTCGGTTAAGTAGGCTATTTCGTCTTTTTCGATACCAGGGCCTGAGTCTTTAACGCTAATTTTTATGGTGTGCTCAAGTTGCCTGTCGCTTATTAAATCAACCTGAATTTTTACTATACCGTGGTCGGTAAATTTAATGGCGTTACCAACAAGGTTAATAATAATTTGCCTTAATTTTTGCTGATCGCAGTAGTAACAGGCTTGTTCAGGGATATTACATACCAGTTCAAACTTAAGTTGTTTTTGCTCCGCTAATGGGCTGAGCAATAAACATAAATTGTTTAACCAGGTTTTAAATTCAATGTCTTCTTCGTAAAGTGCTTCATCACTTTGATCTAGGCTTGCGTAGTCGAGCACTTTATCAACCAGTAAATTTAATGACTCGGCTGAATTAATAATGGCCTCACAATAGGCTTTATTGCGGGTGTCGGTGCTTTGGTTCATAACCAATTGGGCGCTGCCTAATATGCCATTAAGAGGGGTGCGAATTTCATGGCTAATCGTTGATAAAAACAGGCCTCTAATTTCTAAATCTTTTTGGGCTTTGTCGGCCAGCTTGTTAAGGTTTTTTTCTCTGCGTTCATTACACAAAAGCGCCATACCGGCGGCATAAAACATAGGTGCAATAACGCCATTTAAAAACAGTAAGCTGCTAAACCATGGGCTTTGCAATAGCAGGGGTTGTTCAATATTAACCATAAATAGTGAGCGGCTGATAAAGCTCAGGCCAACTAAAGTTAATATTAAAATGTAAACAATGGTGCCATTTGGGTAGGGCTTTCGGGCATATTTAATAAATAAAAACAGCAAAAAAGCGGCTTCTGCAATGTGCTGTACATCCGAGACGTAAATTCGCTCGCGTAAAGAAGGGTCAATAAAAGAATAATACCCCAACATTACGGCGCTAAACGCGGTAAAGGAGCACAGTAGCTTAAAGCCAATACCCCGATAATCTAAAAATTGGCATATAGCCAAGCTGTGCACAATTGATGCGCCAAACATCATACTGCTGGCAATACTAATCACAATAAGGTTGTGCGTTTTACCAATAAGCGTAAAGCCAATTACTGCGCCTAGTAATAAAACCGGGTAAAAAATATAAAGTAGAGTACCTGGGGTACTTTTGTTGGTACGCCAAGTTAAAAAATTAAGAAGGGTCATTACAATAATAACGGCAATGCTGGCAAAAAAGAGGGTAAATGAGTCGAGCATAGAGTTTCCAGCAATGGGTACTTTAAATAGAGTAATAAAAAGCGATTAATTTAACAAGCATGCAGCATAAACAAAAACAGGCACCATAAGTGCCTGTTTTTAAATTACGAAATTGATTAACGAATTTCGTCTGGAATGTTTTGTTGAGCCCAAGATAATAGCTCAATACGGTTACGACATTTAGTTTTTCTAAATGCGCTGTATAAATGTGTTTTAACTGTGTGTGGGCTGATGCTTAAATCTTCAGCAATTTCTTTGTTTTTAGAACCCTTACTCATTAACGAGATTATTGCTTTTTCTCGTTTAGTGAGTTTAATTGGCTCTATGTCACCTTCGGTCAGCTTGTGTAGTGCGTCTTTATTAAACTGCAGCATGCGGTTTAATGCATTACACATAATGTCACGTCTGTACCAAAGCTGATCTTCTAAAAGTAAGCGAATACCTTTCATTAATACATCAGCGTTATCTGTCGTATAAAACACGCCACGAATACCGCTCAACAGCGCGCGGTTAGCGAGCTCTGGGTTTTCGTCTAGGTTAAATAATACGATATCGCACTTGGTGCGCAGGTTAACTAGCTGTTCTTTTAGTTTACCCCATGCATCGTTACTTGATGTTTCAATGAACAGTAATCGAGTCCCTTCTGGTACATCTAAAATATTTGTACCCGTGGTTACGTCAAGGCCTTGCGTTTTTAACAAAGGTTCTAAAACGTTAATGCCAATGGTGTTAATTGGCTCTTGATCTAATAACAAAAAGGCTGAACTGCTCATGTTTTTATACTCTTTTTATAAAGCTGACTAGTTAAGTTTATCACGACTTCCACACCTTTTGTATTAGAAAGTCGGGTTTCGCCTTGTGAACAAGTACGATTTTACGATTATTTAAACATAAAATGTTGCAAATAAGTAATTATTTTTCACTTTATATACATGATAAACCATAACATTTGTAACTAGCTAAATACTAATAATTCCAGTGAATTTTTATTATTAAATTTTTAATTTTTTAGCTTCTTGATACGGAGGCCAGCCCATTTCTTTGCCTGCAAGCATATGTAAATGTATGTGATACACGGTTTGCCCGCCGTGTTTATTGCAGTTCATTACTACTCTGTAGCCATCGTCACTAAAGTTAAATTGCTTGGCTAATTTAGCAGCAACCTCGTATAAATTTCCAACTAAATGTGAGTTTTCGCTATTAATATCATTGATAGTGGCAATTGCTTTTTTTGGAATAATTAACACATGAAAAGGAGCTTGCGGGTTTATATCTTTAAATGCAAGGGTAGTGTCGTCTTCGTAAATAATGTCGGCAGGAATTTCGCGGTTAATAATTTTTGTAAATAATGTTTCTGTGCTCATAATCGTTTCAGTGTAAGGTTTGAATTTAAAGTCACTAATGACAAATTTTGTTTGCAGTGTCAAACTCAAAACAAATAAAGGAGTTTTTATGCGTAAACCAATGTTAATAACTGCAGCTGCGGCACTATTGATGAGTATGTCAGTAAGTGCCGGAAATATTCACTTTCCTGAAGAGTTAGTGCCTTTACAAGTCGGCGAAAGAGTGATTGAAAGCTCTCTATTTAGCCGCGTTGACGACATTGAACTTGCCCCTGGGTCTTATCGATTAAAATTAAAATACACCGATTTATACGAGCTAGGCTTTGACGACCATGAGGTAATAGAGTCTGAACCGTTTTGGGTAGATATTACTATTGACGATAACAAAGACTACGACATGGTGTTTAATCGTGCCGATAACGCGGTATCAGCGAAAATATTTGCTGAGGCACCACAGGTAAGTTTAAAAGCAAAGGGCGCGTCTGTGGCACAGCCGCTTAGTGTTATTTCAAATACACAGCTTGCAAGTCAAAAGCCTGCTTTACAAAATACGGTGCCAGCGGGTCCAACGCGTCCAAGCCAACCTATAAAGCCTATTGCGCCTATTAATGGCAAAGGCATGCCAAGTGCACCGCAAATGCTAGAATTTTGGTGGCAGCAAGCCACGATTGCTGAGCGAAAGGCCTTTTTAGAAAAGGTGACGAACCAAGGCGCTGAATAATAAACTTATCTCAAGCTACTAATTTTAAGCGCTAACTGCGCTGAGCTTAGTTACAGTTTTTAGTTTGAGAAAATTACAGTATTAAAAAAGGCCGATAAATCGGCCTTTTTTAATGGTTTTGCTGTCTTGTCCTGAAATGTGTTTACACATTTAGGACTTATTTTATGAAAACCACTAAAATTAAAGACGTTAAGCGTACTCAGCGAGATTATACATTAGGCTTTAAATTATCTATTGTTGAGCAAGTAGAAAAAGGCGACTTCACCTATAAACAAGCGCAAAGTCATTACGGTATTCAAGGCCGCAGTACCGTTCTGGTATGGCTGCGAAAACATGGTAAATTAGATTGGTCTAAACCAACTTATATAGCCAACATGCCTAAATCGAAAGAAACCCCAGCACAAAAAATTAAACGTTTAGAGCGCGAGATAGAAGAGTTACGCCTAAAGGATTTAATCAAAGATGAAATGATTAATATTATGGATGAAGAATATGGAGCGGGCTTGCGAAAAAAGTACATATCCGAGCTATCACGCGCGCAAAAGAAAACCATCAAATAAAGCTTACTCCGTTATGCCGTGCATATGGCGTAACGCGACAAGGTTACTATCAAGCTATGCGCAGAATAGATGCTCGGAATAAAGAATTGGAGCCAGTCAAAGAATTAGTGATGTACTGGCGGCAATTCATGCCTCGTATTGGTGGGAAGAAACTTTATCTGATGATAAAGCCAGACCTGCAAGAGCGTGGCATTAAACTAGGTCGTGATTGTTTTTTTGATTATTTGAGAGAGCATGACTTTCTTGTAAAACC
The DNA here is from genome assembly GCF_000498055.1 of Pseudoalteromonas sp. TB51. Taxonomy (NCBI): domain Bacteria; kingdom Pseudomonadati; phylum Pseudomonadota; class Gammaproteobacteria; order Alteromonadales; family Pseudoalteromonadaceae; genus Pseudoalteromonas; species Pseudoalteromonas sp. TB51. The sequence goes on along the minus strand of NZ_AUTO01000169.1, from coordinate 575 downwards.
AAAGAAAAATTACACTAAAACAACAAACAGTAACCATTGGATGCGCAAGCATCCCAATTTACTAAAGGAATACATGCCTACTGCGGCCGAGGAAGTCTTCGTTAGTGACATTACATACGTAAAGTCAGCGCAAGGCGTGCATTACCTATCGTTAGTCACTGATGCTTACAGTCGAAAAATAATGGGTTATGAGCTGAGTGATGAAATGAAAGCAACCGATGTAGTCAGAGCATTAGAAATGACAATTAAGCAACGCGTATATAAACGTGATGCCATTCATCATTCAGATAGAGGTTTACAATATTGCTCTGAAGTATATCAAAATGCGCTATTAAAAGAGGGCATTAGACCATCGATGACCGATGGGTATGACTGTTATCAAAACGCATTAGCAGAGCGTATTAACGGGATATTAAAGCAAGAGTTTTTACTGTATAAATGTCGCAATATGGCAGAGTTAAAACAGCTCGTTGAAGAATCGATATTTATATACAATGAAATGCGACCGCACTTAAGTTTGGATATGAAAACACCAAATCAAGTGCATAAAAAAGACCTGGCGCTTTCGCACCAAG
>NZ_AUTO01000168.1:10243-23009 GCF_000498055.1 Pseudoalteromonas sp. TB51 | reverse complement strand
GGGTATTTTATATTTTGTAAGCACGTTGGGTAGCGCCTTAGGGACTATTATTACCTCGTTTTACTTTGTACTGGCGTTTGATGTAAACACCATTATAAGTGCCTTTGCGTTAACCTTGGGCCTGTTAGGTGTGCTGGCAATTACTGTTAATAGCCTTGCTGGTAATAAGGAGCTTACCCATGCGTAACTGTTTATTATTTTTAGCGGTACTGTTTTCGGTTGCGGCGCACAGTAATGTAGTGCACGAGGAGCGTTCTTTATATCGCAATATTATTGTTGATGAAACACATGACCTTCGCTGCTTAAAATTTAATACAAAAAGTAGCCAAACCAGCCAAAGTTGTATGTACAAAAACAACCCCGACAAACTGGTTTTTAACTACACAAAACTTACGTTTGCCAGCCTTTTAGTAACCGACAACCCTAAAAATGTGCTTATTATTGGCCTAGGTGGCGGTACGCTTTCTAATGTCATTCATGCGCTTTACCCTGCAGCTAAAATTCATAATGTTGAAATAGATCCCGCCGTTTTAAAAGTAGCCCGTAACTATTTTAACTTTATAGAAAACGATGCGGTCACCTCAAGCGTGCAAGACGGGCGTATATTTATAAAGCGCGCAGCCATTAAAAAGCAAAAGTACGATTGGATTATTCTTGATGCGTTTAACGGCGATTATATTCCTGAGCACTTACTCACCAAAGAGTTTTTTGAAGAGGTAAAAAGCGTATTGGCCGAGGGCGGTGTAATTGCCGCTAATACGTTTTCGAGCAGTAAATTATACGAACATGAGTCGGCAACTTACCACGCCGTGTTTGGTGATTTTATTAACGTAAGCCGTGCTAATCGCTCTAACCGTATTATTTTAGCGGGTGTAAACTCTATGCCTACTGAGGCGCAAATTAATCAGCGTATTAAAGCACTTAACCCGCGTTTAAAAAAATACGATGTAGATTTAAAAGCAATTAGTACCTATATGCAAAGCACCAAAAACAAGCAAGATTGGCCTGCCAATACAAAAGTGCTTACTGACCAATACTCCCCTGCTAACCTCCTTAATTTTTAAATCCACAAATTTATTTAGCCCCAGTATTGGGGCTTTTTTATTTGCAACACCCCTCAATATTTACTTAGCACGCTAACTAATGCTAATATACTTAGCATGCTAACTAATTTGAGGTGGTTATGACTACTCAAAAACCTTTTCACGAAACGCTCGATTTAACCATTATTGGTAACATGGGGCGGGTTCATAGGCTGTGCCGTGAGACCATCACTTTAGCTGTAGAACCTTTAGGGCTTACGCAATCGCGCTGGACGGCACTAACCCATATAAATATGTTGGGCGAGGGCATAACACAGCTTGAGCTTGCGCAGAGTTTAGGAATAGAAATGCCCTCGCTTACTCGCACATTAAAGCAATTAGAAGAGCAGCTATTAATTACCCGTAAAGTTGATGAGCACGATAAACGCAGTAAAAAAATTTACTTTACCGAGCAAGGTGGGGCAATTTTACAGTCGCTAAACGAAAAACTCATTGATATTAAAAGCCAGCTATACAGCGGGCTAAGCACACAGCAACTCGATGCGCTTGCATATGGCATCGTCAATATGGAAAAAAACGCACTAAACTGTATTAAAAATCAAAGTAAAGAGTAAGAGACACAATGACACCAGATCAAAAATTTACTCGTTATGTAAGGCTTTCGTTAGCGGGTTTTGTTGTTATATTTGTTTACTATTTAATTGCCGACATGTTTATGCCGGTAACGCCGCAAGCGCGGGTATATCATCCTGTGGTGCAGATTGCCCCACAAATAAGTGGCCGTGTTACTAAGGTATTGGTTAATAATAATCAAACCGTAAAAGCTGGCGATGTATTGTTTGAAATAGACTCAGGCCCTTATAAATTAGCGCTAGAGCAGGCACAGCTCGCCCTGGACGACGCTAAATTACAAAACAAACGTTTAGATACCAATGTAAAAGCGCTGGAGGCGCAAATTTCGGCGGCCAAGGCAAAGCTGCACGAACAGCAATTACTTAATAACCGTGGCGTAGCATTATTTAAGCAGCGCTCTATTTCAGAGCAAGAGCTTGAAAGCATTAAAGCTAACTTTGAAGCAAGTAAATCAAATGTCGCCTCATTAGAAGCGCAATTGGCAGAAGCAGTACTTGCCCGCGGCGAAAGCGGCGCGCAAAACTTAGCGCTTCGCCATGCTGCAAACCAATTAGCACAAGCCGAGCTTAACTTATCGTACACCCAAGTGCGTGCGCTAAGCGCTGGTGTGGTTTCTAACTTACAACTACTTGATGGCGCATATGCGGTAACGGGTAGCCCGCTTTTAGCTATAGTGGCTAATAAGGCCGACCTTGTTGCCGATTTTAGAGAAAAATCATTACTAAATATGAAACCAGGTAGTTTGGCGCGAGTGGTATTTGATAGCCGCCCAGGTGAGGTTTACAACGCGCATATAAGCACGTTTGAGGCAGGCGTAAGCGATGGGCAACTCAGTGCAAATGGCTCGCTTAGTAGTACCGAAACCAGTAATCGTTGGGTGCGCGATGCTCAGCGCCAGCGTATTCATTTAGTGATGCCAGATAATGCTAAATTAATTGCTAATATGCCAAGTGGTGCGCGTGCCACTGTGCAACTATTGCCAGAGTCAACAATTGGGCAATGGTTAGCGTCGGCTCAAATTAGGTTTATTAGCTGGCTACACTACATTTATTAATGGAGGCCGTATGACTCAAGCTGTTAGCCAAGCACCGCAATTAGACTCAAACGGTTTACGCCAAGCGCTGCGCATAGCCGGTGGTTGCACCATAGGGTTTACTATTAGTAAATTAATGAACTGGCCATACGGTATATTTTTTACTGTTTACCCTATGTTGCTACTTGGTTTAGTACCGGTGTTAAATAAAAGCATTGTGCGCCAGTTTTTAGCCAGTGCCGCCATTAGTATTCCAATGGTTTTAATAATGCAGGGCTTGTTTTCGCACCTTCCGGTACTGATGACCATTATTGTATTTTTAGCGTTTTGCTTTTTGTTTTATCAAATGAGCTCAGGCGCAGCTTTTTTATTTGGCGCACTAGGCGTGGTTGGGTTGTCGATTCAGCTGCACTTTTCAAGCTATGTAACCGGTACAAGTAGTGTATACCCGCTTATTTTAAGTAATGGTTTGGCTACTGTTCTCTCTATTGTTATTGCGTTAGTTATGCATGGTGTTTTTCCTGATGTAACCGCGCGTGCCGTGAGGGCGGTACCCGCTAAAGCCAAAGAAAGCATTCGCCATGAGGTATTATTATGCGCAACGGTTGCTACGCTTTCGTTTGTGGCGTTTCAAGTCCTCGATTTACAAGATTCAATATCGGCGCAAGCCTCATCGGTATTAATTTTGTTTTCGCTGTGCTGGAAAGCCGCAGGTATGGCCGGTTGGCAGCGCGCTATTGGTACATTAATTGGCTGTAATGCTGCGTTGTTGGCGCAAGTGTTATTGTATAATCACTCTGACTTTTTATTGTTTCCGGTGCTTATACTGTGGACGTTATCGTTTGTATTTAGCCGTTTTCATATTATTGGTGGCGGCGCACCGGGCATAGGGTTTGGTGTGTTAACCACGTTTGGTATTTTGTTTGGCAACTCACTAGGCCCCGGGCAAGACCTTGTTTATAGTGCCATGTATCGCTTTAGCTCTGTTGCGGTGGCTATTGTGGCAAGTTTATCTGCGGTGTATGTAATGCACCATATATTAAATCGCTTTAGTGCCACCCGCCATCATACCTACGAATAACCCACTTACGCCTACGGTTAACTATTAGCTGTAGGCGTAAATTAAGCATACTTTACTGTAAAGCCTTATAAACTTAGTGAGTTATAACTTAATGTTACCGCGCAAGGCTTTGGTTTGCCCATGTTTGGTTTTTTTATCCATGCGCTTGCGCTGCGAGTTACGGCTTGGCTTGGTTGCGCGGCGGGCTTTGTTTACCTTGGTTGCACTTAAAATTAAATCTTTTAAACGTTTTAGTGCATCTTCTCGGTTAAGCTCTTGGGTGCGAAAGCTTTGGGCTTTAATTACCACCACGCCCTCTTTGGTGATCCGAGAGTCGTTTAGCTTTAATAAACGCTCTTTGTAAAAATCGGGTAACTTTGAGCGGTTAATATCAAAGCGTAAATGAATGGCGCTGGCTACTTTGTTAACGTTTTGGCCACCGGCACCTTGCGAACGTATAGCAGTTAGCTCTAGTTCCCATTCATCTATAGTGACAGTATTTGAAATAGTTAACATTACGTTCAGCTCTTATCGACAAAAATGCAGTATAACATTTGTAACTATATTTGTGCTGAATCAGCTTAAGTTATAGAACTTTAAAGTATTTATACTACTTTATAGCCTAATTACACCTAATACTTTAGTTATGTATTGGCAAGCGCTTACATTTAGTTTTTAATGGCTTTAATTAAATAATAGGAAACGCCCAATGAAAAAAATAATTTTATCACTTAGCTTACTAGCAATGAGTTTTTCAAGCCTTGCAGAAGATATTAGCGAAGGCCAATTACAAAGCTACATGAAAGCACTGCCGGCTGTTTCTAGCTGGGCTAGCAGCCAAGATTCGTTAAAAAACCTAGATTTAGCAAGCATGCTAGGTGGCTCTGCTGATCAAAATGTTGAAGAGCAAAGCTCTCTTGCTAATAGCGCATTAAGCATGATTAAAGAGCAAGGCTTATATAAAAGCTTTGCCGATATTACTAACCGTTACGGTTTTTCGCCTGAAGAATTAGTATCAGTTGGCTCAGAAGTATCTATGGCTTACATCGAAAACCTCAAATCGGGTCTTTCAGCTGAAAACCAAGAAACAGCAAATAAAGTAATGGGTGGCCTGCAAAGCCTTAAAAGTGCTAAAAGCAGTGACGCTAGCTCGTTAATGGGCTCGTTTGGTAAGGCTTCAAGCGCGGCTGAAGAATCTACAGACCCACTAGTAAGCGAAAACAACCTTGAGCTTGTGAGCGAGTACATGCCACAGCTGCAAAAGATTTTTGCACTACTATAATTTTACAAATAACCTAAACCTAGGTTAAGTAAACACGTATATAAAGGGTGGCATTTGCCACCTTTTTTAATGCCTAAAATTTAAAAACCTTACGACATTTTACGAATTGTACTCAGCGGCGCTATTCGTAAAATCCAATGCAGGAATGCCCACGGCCAGCTTGGCACAAAGCTGTTGGCTTTTTCTTTATTTATTGCTTTTACCAGTGCTTTGCAGCCAGTTTCGGTATCAACAATAAACGGCACTGTTTTTACTTTTTCGTTTATTTCGCTTCTTATAAAACCTGGATGTACACAGCTTACTTTTATAGGCGTGTGCATTACATCTATGCGTATGCCTTCACTTAATGAGGTAATAGCCGCTTTAGTGGCGGCGTAAACAGTCATGGCGCGCCTAAAACCACGTACAGCACTAATAGATGAAATAGTCACTAAATGACCATGGTTTTGCGCTCTAAAAATTTCCATTGCGGCCTCAGCCTGGGCAAGTGCGGCCACAAAGTTAGTTTGTGCGGTTTGTTTGTTGGCATTGAAATAACCCGTACCAATAGAAGCCCCTTTGCCCATACCAGCATTTATAATCACTCTATCAAGGCCGTTAAGCTCATCTTTAAAGGCGTTAAATACGCTAAATACTTGCTCGTGGTCGTTAACATCAAGCACTTTTATGCTAATGTTTATATTTGGGTTTATTTGTTCAAGCTCACTTTTTAGCTGCTCTAATAGCTCAAAGCGCCGAGCACATAAAGCAAGATTACAACCTTGTTTTGCAAACTCTTTTGCCATGCCTTTGCCTAAGCCTGAACTTGCACCTGTTATTAGTATGTTTTTGCGCATAATTAGCTCCTTAGGTGTATGTAATTAATTTTTGTTGTGGGTGGCACTCTAAAAAGTGATGCTCGTTTAAACTGCTTATCGTTAATTTTTGATTTTTTCCTTTGCCGCGCGCCACTACTTTGGTTACGCCTGCGTTTACTAAGCTCCAATTAATATCAATAAAGCGCTCGAGCTTTAGCCCCATTAAATGGCTGGTTATAATGCTAATAGGCCCGCCAGAGGTATAAATAAGTACCTTTTTACCGTGGTTTTCATTGGCTATTTGTTCAAGCGCGCCAAGTACACGTGCAGTAAATGCATTAAAGCTTTCGTTATATTGAGTGCTGTCGGGATTGAGTACCCATTGCTGTATGGCGCTAATAAATACCGTTTTAAAATATTCCATAGGCTCTGCTTGCTTGCTAAGTACCGCGCGAACTTGGCTTGGGGTGGCAAGCTGTGGGTTATAAACAGCTAAAATATGTTCGTGATCGTACTCGTTTAATCGCGCATCGTTTATTAATACCGGCACATTATTAGCACTTACTAAACTCAGCTCTGCGGTTTGATTATGGCGCAGCATACTGCCTGCAAATACTGCATCGGGCGTAAGCTGCTTTTGTGCTAAATATTCACCCAGTAGTGTGGCTTGCTGTTGCCCTTTTGTTGAGAGCGTATCGTAATTATCAGCCGAAAAACTGGCCTGCCCGTGGCGTACTAAATATAAAATACACATTAGACTTTACCTTGGTTGTTAATGGCTTTTTTACAGCGCCATAAAAGGTAATGTACAAAGACCCAAAAGTGTTTAAAGGCGGGGTTTTTAGTTTGCCCATGGTGATAGCGGTAATAAATTTGCTGCACAATGCCGGCAAGTCTAAATAGCCCGTACACTTCGTAAAAGGTAAAGTCATCTACGGTTATATTCATTTTTTTACAGTAGTAGGCCACTACTTCTTTGCGCGTTAGCATACCCTCTAAGTGAGTGGGTTGACGGCGCGTGGCTTGGGCTAAAAAGTCATCTCCTGGCTCTACCCAGTAAGCCAATGTATTGCCCAAATCCATAAGTGGGTCGCCAAGTGTGGCAAGTTCCCAATCTAAAATACCAAGTACGTTGGTGTAGTCGTTTGCATCAAGCACAACGTTATCAAACCTAAAATCGTTATGTGTTATGCAAATACGCTCGTTACTTGGCATGTTGTTTTCAAGCCACTTAATGACTTTTTTACCGCTGGGTACATTCCAGGTTTTGGCTTTAGTAAAGCGCTCGCTCCAGCCGCTAATTTGGCGCTGGGTGTAGCCTTCGCCTTTGCCTAAATGGCTTAAATTGGCCTGTTTGTAATCTACTTTGTGTAACTCTACTAGGCAGTCGAGTACGTTTTCGCACAGCTTTTTGGTGCGCTCGGGCGTGGGGGTTAATCCGCGTGGTAAATTTTTACGCGGAATTATCCCCGTAAGCTTTTCCATAACGTAAAAGTCGGTGCCGAGTATGTTTTCATCGTCGCAAAACGCCTCCATATTTGGCACATAGCTGTAAACTGGTTTTAGCGCTTGCTGTAATTTAAACTCGCGGCCCATATCGTGTGCGCCTTTGGCTTTGGTGCCTTTGGGAGCACGGCGTAATATAAGCGATTGCTCTGGGTACTCTAGGCAGTAGGTCCAGTTTGATGCCCCCCCTGCGTATTGAGTAACACTTGGCTCGCCAGTTAACTGTGTAAGGTGCTGTTTAAGCCAGGCATCTACTTTTTGTGTGTCGAGCTCTTCGCCTTGGCGTACGTTTTTGGCTTGATCTAATAATTGTGTGTTCATTGCTAGCCTTTATTATTTTGATTTTAAACGTTGCATAGAGCGTGTTTTTTTCAGCATGTTTTTAATGTACCACTCAATGGGGAGTAGTTTTTTCATTAAAAAGGCCTGTTTACCTAATTTATGGGTCAAAATTAAAAATGGGCGGTTAAGCGACTGCTGATAAATAATATCGGCAACTTGCTCTGCGTTTATGGGAGAGCGCTCAAAGGCACGGTTAAGCATGGTTTTCATGGCCGGCTCGCTGGTGCGCATGGATTCATCAAGATTGGTTTTAAAAAAGCTCGGGCACACAATACTTACATCTATATTATCGTGGGCGAGTTCGAGCTTTAGGGTTTCGCTAAAACCTATAACCGCCGCTTTTACGGCGTTATAACTGCTCATAAACGGAATAGGGGTAAGCCCAGCTTGTGAAGCTATATTAATAAAGTAGCCACCGCCTTGTTGCACAAAGGCGGGGTAAAACGTTTGGCACACCCGCACCATAGAGAGCAAATTAATATCCATAATCCACTGCCATTGCTCAAGCGATTCGCCCTCAAGCGAGCCGCCCGTGGCAACGCCTGCGTTATTTATAACAATATCTACGCCCTGCCACTTGGTCTGGATAATATCGTAAAGCCCCTTTACATCTGCTTGCTTGGTTACATCGCAGGCGTAAAAAAAGGCATCGGCTTTTAGTGCTTGCAGCTCACTAATGGTTGTGGCTGCACGCTCGGCGTTTATATCGGCAATACAAATTTGTAAGTTAGCGCCCAAATTACTTGCGTAACTCAGGGCTAACGCTTTACCCAGCCCTGTGGCTCCACCTGTTATTATTAGTCGTGTTTTCATGGTGTTGCCTTAGCGGTATTTGTTAAGTTCGAGGCGCGAAACCATGCCCATATGTACTTCGTCTGGGCCATCTGCAAGGCGCAAAATACGCCCCATTGCATTAAACGAGGCAATAGGAAAGTCGCTCGACACCCCAGCGCCCCCAAACACTTGTATTGCCATATCTGAGACCATTTGCAGCATATTAGGCACGACTACTTTTATGCTCGATATTTCGGTCATGGCGTGTTTAACGCCTTGAGTGTCTATTTTCCATGCCGCGTGCAGGGTTAATAAACGAGCTTGATCTATCGCCATACGCGCTTGCGCTACACGTTCTAAATTACCGCCTAATTTAAGTAAGGGTTTACCAAAAGCACTGCGCGACAGCCCGCGTTTAATCATGAGCTCTAAACAGCGCTCTGCTGCGCCAATTGCGCGCATACAATGATGAATTCGCCCAGGCCCTAAGCGCCCTTGTGCAATGGCAAAACCTTTGCCTAACCCTAAAATAAGATTTTGTTTTGGTACGCGTACGTTATTAAATTCCATTTCGCCGTGGCCGTAGGGGGCATCAAAATCGCCACAGGCACTTAGCATACGCTTAATGTTTACACCGGGTGTGTTTAGCGGCACAAGTACCATTGAATGCTGGCTGTGTTTATCGTTTTCGGGATTAGAAAGCCCCATAAAAATAGCCACCTGGGCATTAGGATGACCAAGGCCGGTGGTCCACCACTTTGTGCCATTTAAAATAAGCTCGTCGCCATCAACATCTATGGTTGCTTGCATGTTTGTCGCATCTGATGAAGCGACATCGGGCTCGGTCATGGCAAATACTGAGCGAATATCGCCATTTAATAATGGGGTTAACCACTGTTGTTTTTGCTCATCATTTGCAAAGTGATAAAGCACTTCCATATTGCCGGTGTCGGGGGCATTACAATTAAATATTTCTGAGGCAAATAAACATTTACCCATTTGCTCTGCAATAGGGGCGTACTCTAAGCAGGTTAAACCTTGTGCTAGTTCTGCATCGGGTAAAAATAAGTTCCACAGGCCAGCGGCTTTTGCTTTCGCTTTTAATGGCTCAATGTGCTCACTTAGTTGCCAAGTGGTCCAATCGTTTGAATTATTTTTAGCATGGTTATGCGCAACTACTGCTTGCTCAATAGGCAATACGTGTTCATCCATAAAGGCGGTTACACGCTTTAGGTAGTCTTGGCTTTTTTGGCTTGGCTCAAAGTTCATTAGGGTTGCCTGTTTATTTTTTAGTTAAGCCAGCATAAAACATTCGCCCCAATGAATTAAATGAAATATATTACCAGTTAAGTGTGAATTGCATTCATAATATGAGCGGGTAATAATGATTGAAGCTAAAAATATTCAGCAGTTGGATTTAAATTTACTTAAAATATTTGAATGCCTATACCGTGAAAAAAACATGAGCGAAACCGCAAAGGTGCTATACATAACGCCCTCAGCAGTTAGCCATGCTATAAAACGTTTGCGCAGTGTATTAAACGATCCGTTATTTGAGCGCCAAGGGCAATTAATGCTCCCCACCCCTGCGTGCCAACGTATGGCACCCGAGCTAATAGATTTACTCGAAAAATTACGCCAAGTGCTACAAGCCTGCGGTGACTTTAATTTAGCGACCACTGCGCAAACTTTTAAAATAGCTCTGCACGATGCAATAGAGCCTATTGTTTTGCCTAAATTGCAACTTGCACTGGCAAAACATGCTCCCAATGCAAGCTTAGCGAGCGTAAAATTAAGCCGTGAAGATATGCATAAGCAATTAGCTAATCATCAAATAGATATGGCAATTGATGTAGCACGGCCAATAAAAGCGCCCATTAGCCACGCTGTTCTCTCAAGTGATCACTTTTGTGTACTCATGAAAAAAAACCACCCGCTTAAAAACCAACTCAATATAGACAATTATTTAGCGGCTAAGCATGTTGCGGTATCTAATCGAGCAACCGGCACTGTTATTGAAGATATTGCGTTATTGCAATTGAGTTTTAATAGGCAGGTGGCTATACGTTGTCAAAATTATTTTGCCGCGAAAGAGGTAATAAAAGACGCGCCATTTTTACTTACTTTACCTTCAATGGTTGCCAGTCAATTGCTAGACGACACGCTAATAGCACGCCCCGTGCCCACTACTATGCCTGCTATTTATCAGCATTTATACTGGCATCAAAGTACTGATAAAGACGACGCTTTAATATGGTTACGCGGGCAAGTACAGCATATTTTTAAACGTTAATAGCTATAAAAAAAGCGTTTGTTTTTAAACTTAAGCCCAGCAATTAATAATAGCGGCCCAATAAACATGGCAAGGCCATATACACCGCCCGTTACTGCGTATTCGGGCTTATTTAAAAAGCTTATAGCAATTAAAATAGCCAACGATGCGTTTTGAATCCCTACCTCAATCCCAAGTGTTAGTGAATCGGTCAGATTAAGGTTTGAAAGCTTAGCTATGAGCAAGCCAATGACCATTGCGCCAATATTTAATGCAAGGCAGGCCCAAAATACAGCATCAAACGAGCTTGCCAGTAAGGCGCGTTCTTTTATTACTAACGCGGCTATCATGGCGAGCATAAAAAATAACGAAAAACGTCTAAAAAACGGCTCGCTTTTAATCGCAAACTCGCTTTTAAAATGGCGCAGGCTTATACCTATGGCAACAGGCACTAATGTAATGACAAACAGCCCAAGAGATGTAGTTAATATAGAAAAATTAGCATCGTCCTGCGGCGCAAATTGGTGCATGGCAAAGCCAATAATAAACGGTGTGGTAATAATGCTAATAGCGGTTGAGGCAGCGGTTAAGCTTACCGAAAGCGCTAAATTAGCCTTTGCCAGCTGGCTCACTACGTTTGACATAGTACCACCTGGGCACGCGGCTAAAATCATTAACCCTATTGCTATAGGCGTAGGTAAATTAAGTAAATAACACAAACCTAAAGCCAGTAGCGGCATGGCAATAATTTGGCCTAGTAAGCCCATAGCAATTGCTAAGGGCTTTTTAAAAAGCCGCGTAAAGTCGCCAACTGTAAGCCCAAGCCCCATGCCAAACATAATAAGGGTAAGGGCGAGTGGGAGTATGATTTCTGTTAAAAATGATGCGTTCAAATTAGGCGGCCTCTGTTGTTTTTAATGCCAGCACTTCGTAGTTAAATGAGTACGGGGTTAGCAGCGTTTTTATCTGTTGTTGCAGCGCGTTTAACTCATCTTCATTAACTAAAATTGTGGCTTTTATGCCTAACTTTTTATCAGCAAACACATTTATTTGCACGGCTTTGTTGATTAATTGCTCGCTAAGAGCCTCTGTAATGGTTTGTTTTATTTCTAGACAAACCAGTTCGGGCTTATAAATTTTACCTACGGCAGTAAGCGGTATTTCATCAATTATATAAATAGCTTTTGGTATTGCTGCTCGCTCAGGTATGTTGGCGCTAACATACGCGGTGAGAGCATCAAGTTTAAGCGTGCTATTTGGGCTTAGCGTTACGTAAAGTACGGGTACTTCGCCTGCGTAGCTGTCGGGGCGTGGCACGGCGGCTGCAAGGGTTACATCGGGGTGGCTGGTTGCGGCATCTTCTATCATTTTGGGGTCTATATTGTGCCCGCCACGTATTATTAGCTCTTTTTGTCTACCACATAAAGATACATACCCGCTCTCATCTATTTTTCCTAAATCGCCGGTTCTAAAATACTGTTGGCCGTTTTCATCAACTACCCATGCGCCTTGGTTATGCGCATCTTCTACGTAACCGGGAAATACGTTATTACCAGTTATTATTATTTCGCCAACATCGAGTGTATCGCAAATTTTAACAAGCGTGCCTTGCTCGTTTATATCGGCAATTTTAAGCGTAATACCAGGTATTGGCAGCCCTACAGAAGCCTCTTTATTAATTGGGTTTACAGGCATTAACGTACTTACCGAGCTGCCCTCAGTTGAGCCATAACCCTCTACCAGTGGGGTGTTTGTGAGTTTAGTAAACAGGGCTTGTAAATCTGATGAAAGCGGCGCGGCCCCACAAATGGCAAACTTCATTTTAAGCGGTGGCACCGATATTTTTTGCGAGGTAATTTGCTCAACCATAGCAGCGTAAACCGTAGGTACGGCGGTCATAACGGCTACATCGTAATTATTAATTAGGGTGAGTAAGTTTTGAATGATGTTTTTACCTCTAAAGCCAGAAGGGCTTGCGAGTAAAATTTTACAGCCTTTCATAACCGAGGCTATGCCTGTGGCTA
>NZ_AUTO01000168.1:0-10236 GCF_000498055.1 Pseudoalteromonas sp. TB51 | reverse complement strand
CCGCCGCATTTACATGAAATATGGGCAAACCTACTAGCATGGTATCGCCTGCGTTTACTGGCGAAAGTAAATTAACCTGCCCTGCATTGGTGAGCTGGTTTAAGTGTAAGTGCTTGGCAAGTTTTGGTAGGCTGGTGGTACCACCTGTATGAAAATACGCGCACACATCGCTTTGCTCAGGCAAAATAAAATTAGCTGCTTGCGTATTTTGCGCCGCGAGTAACTTTTTAAACCCATACACGGGTACTTTATTATTTTGCGAGCACGCTATGTCGTCACCAAATAAGCTAATGACCGCTTTTAGGCCGGGTATATGCTCTTTAATTGCCATTACTTTTTGCCAAATATCGCTACCAGGGACAGGGCCTAGGGCAATGATTACTTTGGTATTGGCTGAGATCATAATTTCTTTCATTATGGACTCATCAAGCAAGGGGTTTATAGGGTTTGCAATGCCAGCGGCCTCTGCTGCCCAAAGCGATACATAGGTTTCAGGGAAGTTAGGTAATACCAGCGAGGTTACATCGGTTTTTGTTATACCTAACGAGTGCAATGCATTGCCAAGCCCTGTTACGTTATTGGCAAGCGCTTTGTAGCTCATTTTACGGTGCGGATTAGCAAAGCTTTTACCTTTAAAGGTCATTAAAATGCGATGAATAAGCCTTTTTGCAAACGGAATTTGCGCTTCGCTAATGCAGTCGCCATCTAAAATGTACTCAATAGCGGTTGCATCACCAAAGTTTTTTGCCGATTGTAAAATGGCATGATAAGTCGAGCGAGGAAGTTGCTCTGGTGATATTTCCGCAAGGTTTAAATTGCCAATATCGGCGTGGTTTTTAATTGTTGTTATATTCATAAAACCCTCAACGTATCTTTATAATGTGTGTGTTTGCGTGTGAGTGCATAGTATTTAAACGCGGCTTTGGGTGTGTGGGCCATTACCGCGCAAATTTTAGTCTATCAAAATTAAGCTATTGCCAGTGTTTTAATCTAAAAAACTGTCATCTTTTGCGGCAACGACCTGATACATGGGCTGAAAGTTCCCCCATGTAACTAGCTCTGAGCCATTGGCTTGTTTAGTGTGTAGCGCAACATCGTGAGAAATAAGCTTAGGCTCGCCTGCGGCTTGCGCTAATAACTGGCTTTGGCAGCAGCTATCAAGCAATACAAAATTGGCAACTGCGGCATCAACCGACGAACCAACGGTAAGTAAACCATGGTTTTGCAAAATAACAGCGCAGTGATCAGCCAGTGACTTAGCTATCATGTCGCCCTCTTCGCTGTCGGCCACTACGCCGCTAAATACATCAAATACACTGTGGTTTTCGTAAAATACGCAGGCATCTTGCGAAATTGGTTTAAGTAACTCTCCTAATGCTGAAAACGCACGGCCATAACGTGTATGGGCATGGGCTACTGCGTTTACGTCGGGTCGCGCCATATGTATGCGTGAATGAATAGCAAACGCGGCATTATTAATCGGTGTGCTGCCTTCAATAATATTACCTTTATGATCAACCCGAATAAGATCTGACGCTTTAATATGCGCAAAGTGCATACCCACAGGATTTACCCAAAAAGTATCGGGCTCTATGCAGTCGCGAAGTGTTATGTGCCCCGCAAGTCCTTCGTCAAAGCCATACATCGCAAATACTCTAAAGCCTGCGGCTAGGCGTTGTTTTTCGTAGCTGCGTTGCTCGTTTAGGGTATTAAATTTAGGCGGCATAATAAGTTTAAATTTGTCGCTGCCTATGGTCATTTTTGCGGCTTGCTGCTCTAGTGTATTGCTCATAATAATCCTAAATTAAACTCTGTTGACTTTAGTTTAGTCTCGCTTAAGATAAATAGAAGTGATGTTAATTAATGGTTAAACATAAATACTATGCATGGAAAGATAGATTTAAACCTGTTTGTAATACTTAAAACGGTATATCAAGAGGGCAGTATTACCACTGCAGCGGATAAACTGCATTTAACGCAACCTGCTGTTAGCCATGCGCTTTCTCGCCTTAGAGAAAAGTTTGACGACCCATTATTTATTCGCCACGGTCGGCGTATGGTGCCCTCACCTTTTTGCCAAAAAATAATAGCGCAAGTTATTGAGTCGGTGCAGGTATTAGAGTCAACCTTAAATAACGAACGGCTTTTTGATATAGCCGCCTTTAAGCGCGAAATTAAATTTGGCTTTAGAGATATTTTAGAATCGATATTTTTTCCGCCGCTAATGAGCGACCTACTCACAAACACCCCCAATATCACGATTAACAGCCGACAGGTGTCGCATGTTGATATGGAAAAATCACTCGAAAACCAAGAGCTCGATATAGTCATTGATGTACTTACCCCTACCAGTAACCACATAAAAAACACCTTTATTTGTAATGAGCATTTTTCGCTAATTTGTAGGCACGATCACCCAATATTAAATGACTTAACCGTACAAAATTACGCAAAGGCATCGCACGCGTTGGTGTCGTTAAAAGGTGCGCAGGTAGATATTATTGATATGGCGCTGGCAAAGCATGCACTTGCCCGTAATGTAGTGCTTAAATGTGAACATTATTTTGCGGCGACTAAAGTGATTAGCCAAAGCGACATGATAATGACAATGCCAAACGCGTACGCGCAGGTATTAAAAGAGCAAATGCCTGTGCATGTAACTAGCTTGCCGTTTGATGTGCCGTTAATGCCCGTGCACATGTATTGGCACGAACAAGCCGATGACGATTTAGTAAATAGTTGGATGCGAGAAAAGCTGCTAGGTTTGGCCCAGCAACTTATCCCTGCTGACAAACTTAAAAGCGGTAATTAAATTGTGCGTGATAACTGCGCCCACGCTCTGATAAAAAACGGTGTGCGTAGCTAATTACTGGCACATCGTTGGCCTGCGAAAAAGTGTGTTTATCGGTTAAATTTTTAGCCAATAACGCCACCGACCAATCTCCTTCACTGCTACCTAGCTCTATGCGTAAATTTAGCTTTTCAAAAGCGCTTTGCCTGGCTATTGGGTCAAGATCTTGCTCTAAAAAGTAATCGTCACTAAAGTTAAGCGCTAAATTGCTACTTAAAGTAAGGTTTGAAAACACCTCGGTATTGTAATCAATCGCTATATTGCCTGAGTAATCGGGAGCAAACGCGCCAGTTTGCCCGGTTAAATCTTGAAACGCTTGGCCAAGTAGCTCGCTTTGCATAACCGTTGGCGAGGCACTGGCGTATTGCTCGTATTCAAAATCAAGCACAGCAAGGTTTGCCGATAGCTGCCAACTTTGATTTATTGCCCAGCGCGAATCGAGCTCAATCCCTTTTACTTTGGTTTCGGCGGCATTTTTAACTACAAATGCATTACCATTAAATTCAGATACTTGTAGGTCATCGTACAGGGTGTAAAACAGTGTAGCGTTTACTTGCAGAGTATTTTTAATTGGCTCGGCTTTTATGCCAAATTCAAAGTTTGTGGCTTTTTCGTCGTCAAACTCAAAGCCTGAGTTTTCATCAACCGTGTTACCTTGTGAGCCATTTAAGCCAGAGCCATCAAAACCACCGGCTTTGTAGCCTATGCCAGCGCTTGCAAATAACATGGTGTTGTTAAACCCTAAATACTGCACACTAATATTGGGTGATAAGTGCGATTCATCACGCTTAGCGTTAAGGTTATGTACCCCCGCGCCTGAGAGCTGCCCTGCAATAGTGGGCGCAGCGGCATTGGCAAATTGTTGTACGGCTTGCGGTGTGTTTGGCTCAAATACGCTATACACACTTTGTACGCTGCTCACTTCTTTTTCTTCTTTTTGATAACGCAGGCCAAAATTAGCGCGCCATTGCGCGTTTACATTCCAAGTAAGGGCGGTAAATGCGGAGTAGCTTTGTTGGTCTTGATCAAACAGCGCATTTACGCCCAATGATGTACCCACTAAATCAGGAATAAGTAACGATGCGCCAAATAAAATATCGTTTGGGTGTTCAAGCTCGCTGCTCATGTAAAATATGCCCGCTACGTATTCAAGCGTGCGCCCTGTTGGCGAGCTTACTCTAAACTCTTGCGTAAACTGGTTATAGTTTTCTAAGTAGTCTTGTTTTATAAGCGGGATTTCTGAAAAGTCGGCGTCAAAGGTTGAGTCCCAATCGTACTCGCTATACGTGGTTACAGAGGTAAATTCGTATTCGCCATGGTTATAGGTTAATTTAAGTGATGCGTTATCAAGCGTGGTTTTACTTTGCTCATTAAGCCCACCTGGGTGACAATTGCCCGATACCGAACTTGTGTAATCAAGGCCAGAGTTGTCGCTTAATAAAAGTGAACGATACCCTACATTGCCTGGGTTAGTAGGGTCATTTGCTATTTGTAAATCTCGGTTGGGAGTATCAATAATGTATTGGTAGCGCGAACCGTGCGACTCAAACTCACCGTGTTCCCACTTAAACAATGCGTTTATATCATCGTTTATTTGCCAATCTATTGATAAACGTGCACCTGATGAGTCGTTAGATTGCTCATCACTTTGGCGCGCTTGGTTATATAAAAAGCCATCAACAGAATGATCAAACGCGGCAATACGTATGGCTAAATCATCGTTAATAGGAATATTTATAACGCCGGTAAAACGCTTTTCGTTGTCTGATCCAAACTCTGCCGATACGTTGCCTTCAAGTACATCGGTTGGTGAATTTGAGATCATACTAAAGGCTCCTGCTGTGGCGTTTTTACCAAACATAACCGACTGCGGGCCTTTTATAAGCTCAAGGCGCTGCATATCTAAAAATGGAAATTTAGCTTGATGCCCGCGCCCTAAATACACGCCATCTTTATACATAGCAACCGATTGCTCAAAGCCTGAGTTAGTACCCGAGCCTATGCCGCGTACAAAAATACGTTTGCTGCTTGAGGTTTCGGTTATATGCACGTTGGGTAGGTTTTCGCTTAGGGCGAGTAAATCATCAACACTGTTTTGCTCGAGGTAGTCGCCAGAAAGCGCTTGAATAGAGGTAGGAATATCTTGTAGCGATTGCACCCGCTTTTGCGAGGTGACGGTAATGGTTTCAAGCTCGCTGTTATTTACTTTTTGCTCGCCAGCTTGTGCCATACCCACGCTTAATGCGCTGAGCGTAAATAAAGTAAGTGTTTTTTGTTTTAAAAAAGCAGGTTTTAAACGTGTATGTGACTGTGTGTGTTCAGTTGTCATAGCTGCAACTCCATTATAGAGGTTATTTTTATTGGATAATTTTGCGTCTATTTCATACTGACGAGTCTTAAAATAAATAACAGTGATGTTTATTTATTCAGCACTATTAGTAATATTTATAGTTAAGCGAAAAAGTGTTGTGTTAAATGGGGTTATAGCGGGTTTAAAGTGGGTTAAAAAATACTTGCGGATTAGCGGTTTTATTTGCTACTGCCGAGCTTGGGGTGTTTGCTGCATTGATAAAGGCAGTAAGCTGTGGTGCATTTTCGCAAAAAATAATATCCAGTGCTAAACGGTTTTTGCCGTATAAGCCACGGTGAATCATATTGGCTGAAAACAACAGTAAGTCACCCGCATTAAGTTTAATTGTTTTGCCTGTAGTTAGGTTATCGCTTGGCAGCTTATTATTTTTTGCAAAACGTACATTTAGCTCCTCTGGTGTATCCCAATTTTTATGCGAGTGGGGCACAAGCTCTATACCTGGTTCGTCTTCAAGGGCTAACCGGCAGTGCACTACGTCGGGCCCGTTTAACGCAGCTTGTTGCTCTTGCACATTTAAATGGTATTGCATATCGCGATGCCAATAATTTTTTTGTGTAACATTAACGGGATTAAAAAATAACTGAGTATTTAAAAACAGTGGCTCACTAATCGCCTGTTTTACACGCTTAATTAATTTGTTATCAGCTATTAAACTAAATAAGGCTTCGTTTTGCTGCGCCGTTAAATACTCACTATTTGTTATGCCTGAGCTATTAATGGCACGGGATTGATAAAACTCACGGTTATTAGTTTTCCACTGTGTATGAAAGGCATTAACTAGGAGCTTAATTTTATTTAGCTCTTCGGTGCTGTAAAGGCCCTTTACAAGCATATAACCGTTTGATTTATAGTTGTTCATTGTGGTTCTTTATTTAATATTGCAGCAACCCGTTCAGCAAGTTCTGGCAGTACATCTTGTGCAAACCATGGATTTTTTTTAAGCCAAATATTATTGCGTGGACTTGGGTGTGGTAGCACCAAATGCTCCGGCCAATACTCACGCCACGATTTTACTAACTCGGTTAAGGGCCTGTTTTTAGTATGCGGTAAATGATAAGCCTGCGCGTATTTACCGAGCACGATTGTAAGCTCTAAATTTGGCAGAGCGGCCAGTAATTGCGCTCTCCAAGCGGGTGCACATTCTTTACGCGGGGGTAAATCGCCCGACTTACCTTTACCAGGGTAACAAAACCCCATAGGTAAAATAGCTATTTTTTGCGGATCATAAAACTCATCAACACTTAGCCCAAGCCACTCGCGTAGGCGGTTTCCGCTGGCATCGTTAAAGGGCTTGCCAGTTTCGTGTACTTTTATGCCCGGTGCTTGGCCGGCAATTAAAATACGTGCATTGGCATTAAATTGTATAACGGGGCGAGCACCTAACGGTAAATGAGGTTCACAGATCACGCATTTACTAACTTGCTCAATTAAATTGATTGGATCCATATAAATCTGGCCTTAAATGCTTAAATTTTGTTCTAAACGGCCATTTAGACCTAATGAGTTGGTAAAAAATCGGTTTATTTTACTCAAATTAGTTATTAGTTGGTAAAATCGTGATCTCATCTAAAAATAACAACTAATTATCTGATATATTTATTGTTTTTCTGACCATACGGCAAATTCGTTACCACTGGGCTCGGTAAAGTGAAATCGGCAGCCACCGGGGAACTCAAAAATAGGTTTTACTATTTTGCCGCCATATTGCGCTACTTTTTTATAGGTAGCGTGAATGTCGTTACTGTAAAACACCAACAGTGCGGCCCCATGTTGAGTAAGTGATTTAAGCGGTGCTTTAAAAAAGCCACCATCAAGCCCCTGGCCGCTAAATGCCGTATACTCTGGGCCATAGTCGGTAAATTGCCAGTTAAACACGTTAGTAAAAAAGCTTTTTGTAGCTGTTAAATCGCACGCGGGAAATTCTACATAATTTAGTTTTTCGTGGTTGCTCATTTTAAATTTACTCATTGGCTTGCCAGTATTGACCACTGTAAACCTTCGTAATTAGCTAAGCAATAACCCTAAAATGGCAGAGATCAGTATTTTACTAACATGCTAGGCACTAATGTTAAATTAACTAGAATATACAAATGAGAATCGCTATCTTTTGTATTTGTAAGCTTTATAATAACGCCTTATTTTTATCCTCGTATTTGAATAAGGGATTTGTTAACTATGCAGGCACCTCTGCACATAGCACCTTTTACAAAAACTAACCTAGCTGCGCTTTTAAAGGTGGCCCAAAGCTATAGAGTGTTAGTATTTTTGCGTTTTATTATTGCCATAGTGGGTGGCTATGCGTTTACCTCAGCGTGTATTTCAGTATTAAGTGTACTGCTGCCCATTCCTAAGCAAGATG
Source organism: Pseudoalteromonas sp. TB51 (assembly GCF_000498055.1). Classification (NCBI taxonomy): domain Bacteria; kingdom Pseudomonadati; phylum Pseudomonadota; class Gammaproteobacteria; order Alteromonadales; family Pseudoalteromonadaceae; genus Pseudoalteromonas; species Pseudoalteromonas sp. TB51. The sequence goes on along the minus strand of NZ_AUTO01000168.1, from coordinate 2,655 downwards.
CCGTATTACTGTGTGTGTCTATCAGTATTTTAATTTACGCCGCAGTGTTTATTTATGCGTTTTCGGTTAAGTCGTTAAAAACTGTTTGGATCAGTATTTTACTAAGTACATGTTTTTTTGTTGCTGTATTGGCGTTACTGAAGGGGTGGCTATGAAAGACAGCTTATTTAGGTCGATGACCTGGCTACATACCTGGGTGGGCTTACTTACCTGTTGGATTATTTACGTAATATTTTTTGCAGGCACAGCGAGCTTTTTTAGAGACGAAATAAACTTGTGGAATCAACCGGCTATACACAATGTGCAAGCCCAAACAGACAGAGTGGCTGCGCAAAGGCAGCAAATTATTAAGGGCTTTGATTATTTAAATCAGCACGCTGCAAATTCCCCTAGTTGGCGTATTACCTTGCCCGAAGAGCGAATACCGTATTTGGTATATGGCTATGCAAAACCTAAAGAGCCAGGGCAGCGCCGCAGCCAGTTTGTAAATACCCAATTAAACCCAAACACCATGCAAGTGCTGCCTCCTTTTGTTGAAAGTAAAGGCGGTAACTTTTTTTACCGGTTGCATTATCAGCTTTATTATTTAGATGCCATAACAGGTCGCTGGGTAGTGTGTTTTGCCAGCTTTTTTATGCTACTGGCAATAATTTCCGGCGTGGTTATTCATAAGCGCATATTTAAAGATATGTTTACCTTTAGGCGCAATAAAGGGACTCGTAGCTGGTTAGATGCACATAATTTAAGCTCGGTACTTGCCCTACCGTTTCATTTAATGATTACCTACACAGGCATTATTACGCTTATATTTATGTTGTTCCCCTACCCTGCGTTAACGACGTACGACAAGGGTATGCGTGGCTTTTTTAACGATGTAACACCTAGCAATAACGTGACTAATAACGCCCAAGGCAGTGCAGAATTGCTCCCTATAAACACTATTTTGGATCAAGTTTATACTAAGTGGCCTAGTGCAGATATTACGCGTGTTCAGGTTAGTAAACCGAATATGGCCGCTTCAACAGTAACGGTATTGGTGAGCCCTGCAAAGGCGCTTCGCGATCAATCTCCACGGCTTTTGTTTAGTGGTGCTACGGGCGAGTTAGTTGCACAAACTGATGACGAACTTAGCAGTAGTAAAGCACTTTATGAATCACTTAACTCTATGCATACAGGGCGCTTTGCTACGCCTTTACTACGATGGTTATACGTACTTGGCGGAATTGCAGGCTGCGTAATGATTGGCTCTGGCTGCATAATGTGGGCTAAACGCATACGCGAACGTAATAAGGGTAAAGCCTCATTTGGCTTACAGTTAGTCGAAGGTTTAAACCTTGCCACCATTATGGGTTTACCACTGGCTACTTGCGCCTTTTTTATTGCCAATAGTGTCTTGTCCTGAAATGTGTTTACACATTTAGGACTTATTTTATGAAAACCACTAAAATTAAAGACGTTAAGCGTACTCAGCGAGATTATACATTAGGCTTTAAATTATCTATTGTTGAGCAAGTAGAAAAAGGCGACTTCACCTATAAACAAGCGCAAAGTCATTACGGTATTCAAGGCCGCAGTACCGTTCTGGTATGGCTGCGAAAACATGGTAAATTAGATTGGTCTAAACCAACTTATATAGCCAACATGCCTAAATCGAAAGAAACCCCAGCACAAAAAATTAAACGTTTAGAGCGCGAGATAGAAGAGTTACGCCTAAAGGATTTAATCAAAGATGAAATGATTAATATTATGGATGAAGAATATGGAGCGGGCTTGCGAAAAAAGTACATATCCGAGCTATCACGCGCGCAAAAGAAAACCATCAAATAAAGCTTACTCCGTTATGCCGTGCATATGGCGTAACGCGACAAGGTTACTATCAAGCTATGCGCAGAATAGATGCTCGGAATAAAGAATTGGAGCCAGTCAAAGAATTAGTGATGTACTGGCGGCAATTCATGCCTCGTATTGGTGGGAAGAAACTTTATCTGATGATAAAGCCAGACCTGCAAGAGCGTGGCATTAAACTAGGTCGTGATTGTTTTTTTGATTATTTGAGAGAGCATGACTTTCTTGTAAAACCAAAGAAAAATTACACTAAAACAACAAACAGTAACCATTGGATGCGCAAGCATCCCAATTTACTAAAGGAATACATGCCTACTGCGGCCGAGGAAGTCTTCGTTAGTGACATTACATACGTAAAGTCAGCGCAAGGCGTGCATTACCTATCGTTAGTCACTGATGCTTACAGTCGAAAAATAATGGGTTATGAGCTGAGTGATGAAATGAAAGCAACCGATGTAGTCAGAGCATTAGAAATGACAATTAAGCAACGCGTATATAAACGTGATGCCATTCATCATTCAGATAGAGGTTTACAATATTGCTCTGAAGTATATCAAAATGCGCTATTAAAAGAGGGCATTAGACCATCGATGACCGATGGGTATGACTGTTATCAAAACGCATTAGCAGAGCGTATTAACGGGATATTAAAGCAAGAGTTTTTACTGTATAAATGTCGCAATATGGCAGAGTTAAAACAGCTCGTTGAAGAATCGATATTTATATACAATGAAATGCGACCGCACTTAAGTTTGGATATGAAAACACCAAATCAAGTGCATAAAAAAGACCTGGCGCTTTCGCACCAAG
>NZ_AUTO01000167.1:0-9793 GCF_000498055.1 Pseudoalteromonas sp. TB51 | reverse complement strand
TGAATCGCCCCGAGTTCATCGGAGACCAGTTTGTTTAAGTCAGGCCACTTTACCTGACTCGTTTAAATTATCATAGTAGTCTGTTTCATATTGAGCTGGTGAAATATACCCAATTGAAGATAATAAGCGTTGATTATTAAACCAATTGACCCACTCTAACGTTGCGTATTCAACAGCATCAACATTCTTCCACGGGCCATTTCTGCGAATAATCTCTGTTTTAAATAATCCATTTATTGTTTCAGCCAATGCATTGTCATAAGAGTCACCCACACTGCCTACAGACGCTTGAATTCCAGCTTCAGCAAGTCGCTCAGTGTATCGTATAGACAAATATTGGCTGCCTCTGTCGCTGTGGTGAATTAACCCTTCGGGGTTGCCACGATGCCAAATAGCTTGCTCTAACGCATCAAGAATAAGCTCTGTGTGCATTGTCGTTGATACACGCCAACCTACAATGTATCGTGAAAAAACATCTATCACGAAAGCGACATAAACAAACCCACTCCATGTGGCAACATAGGTGATGTCAGCTACCCAAAGTTGATTTGGCTGCTCAGCAGTAAATTGACGATTAACTAAATCAAGTGGCTTATCTTGTTGCTCGTCAGGTATCGTTGTCTTATGTGCTTTACCCCGACGAACACCTTGAATTCCCATAACTCGCATCAATCGTTCGACTGTACAGCGGGCGACTTGATGGTCGTCAAGCTGTAGCTGCTTCCATATTTTTCTTGCACCATAAACTGACATATTATCCTCCCACACTTCGCGAATGAGTATTATCAGCTCAGCATCACGCTTTTTGCGGTTAGACAGTCGCTCAGGCTCTCTTTGTATCTGTTTATGAGAATAATACGTTGATGGTGCAATCGGCAATTCCTTGCAAATTGACTCGACACCGTAATGCTCTCTGCAAGCATCAATAAAATCCACTATTACTTCTGTTTGCGGTCGAGCTCCGCTTGGGCGAAAAAAGCGGCAGCTTGCCTCAGGATATCATTCGTTCGCTTGAGCTCTTTATTCTCGCGCTCTAAGACGGCAAGGCGTTCTTCAGTTGATTGCGTATTAGAAGAGGGTTTAGACGGTTGAGCTTGAGATTTCTTGACCCATGCTCTAAGTGTTTCTGGGGTACATCCCAGTTTATCTGAAATCGATACTAGCGCAGCCCAAAGAGAAGGGTATTCATGCTGTTGTGTGGTAACAAGCCTAATTGCACGTTCACGAAATTCTGATGTATAGCGATTTGATTTTTTCATAGTTCCAGTTTCTCAAGTTATTGAGTCTCTGGCAAACACGGGGCGATTCAATGCACTCTTGTTTGAGTGCATTGCGTTTTGTATCAGTTGCTACTCCACAGACACTATCACCATTTTTTAATATAAGCTCAATGCGTAAATGGTGCATACAGGCAATTTCGATGTAATCGTAATGGTTGCAACTGATCATAAATTTCTCTTTACATTATTTAGCTGGTTTAAATAGCATTAAAGTGGCAATAACAATTAAGTTGCCTACATACCATAAATCTTTGATGACAAATTGCCCTAAACGCTCTAATAGCGTACTTGAGCTAAATGCGCCGGTTGCGGTTATTAAAAATGTTTGGGTCATTAAAAATACACTTAAACACGCTAAACCACTAACAATAATAAGCTTTTTATTGTTAAGTAAAATGCCCGCACCAAGTAGTACTGCAAATAATACATCAAACCCACCAATGATATTTGATGCGCCTTGTACGCTAAATACCGTGTATAACCACGACATAAACGGTGAGGTTTCTACAAGTCCTACAATGGCTTTGGCTTCAAACTCATAAAATTTCATGCCGCCAATCCACAGTAAAACCATAGCAACCGGTATAAAGTTTAAAAGTACGTGTTGTTTGTCTGTTAGTTTATTTTTATAAAACAAAAATAAATACAAAGGGATAACAGCAAAGTATTTAATTATGCCTTGCCCACTGCCAATAATTGGAAAGCCGCCTAACTGTGCCATCCAGCGGTTACTGGCAAATAAGGTAAGTAAAGGCACTATGCTAACAACTAACGCGAGTATAAGTGCAGGCATCGGCTTTATTAATTTAAAATGCGCAGCTAAGGTGGTGACTGCCAACGCAATCATCGCGGTGCCTGTGAGCAAACCTAATGTATTGTTACTTAGTAAGGTATCAAGTTCATAAAAACTAAAGGTAGCTGAGAGTGTGTTTGGGTTTGCACCTAAAGCAAACGATACACCAAGTAATGCAAAGCTAAGTGTAAGTAAAAAGGTGAGTGCGTTATTTGTGTGTGTTATGTTCATTGTGTGCCCATTAAATCTGTAATGGCTAATAAAGACCTAATTTTTACAAAAAGTGATTCAACTAAAGTTAAATTTTTTAATACAAGGAAGGACATTTTGGTTTTTACGTTTACAAAAGCCACGCGCGAAAAGCGCGGCTATTAATTATGTCTTAGAAAACTTACTATGGTAGAGCACCTTGAGGTGGCCGGCTTATTTTTAACTGAGCAACAGCATAATGAAAGGGTTGACGAGCAATACGATTGCTCTCATCTTATACAGTTTAATGGTAATACCATAGGTACGTTAAAGTACAAAATATGGGGTAGCCACATTGAAATAATGCAATTGCAAATACACCCCAACCATCAAAATAAAGGCTACGGCAGAGGCGTTATTGAGCAAGTAATTAAAACTGCAAAGTTAAAGCCTATCAAACTAACAGTACTTAAAAACAACCCTGCTAAAGCACTTTATACTCGACTAGGCTTTAAGGTCACTGGGGAAGATAACTATGAGTACCATATGCAAACCCAGCCTATAAATAACTAAGAGCTACTCTCTTTGATCTTTAAAATCTTTTTTTCTGAAAATGGTTAGGTGCCAGCCCCATTTAAGCGAGCCTAATCTTAAAAATACAGTGGTAAAAAGTGAGCCTAAAATACACCAAATGTAATCAATACTTAAAGTAAACAACGCTGCATATACAAGGCCGCCAATTAAACAGGCTGAGGCATAAGGTTCGTTTCGCATAACCGAGGGCAACTCACGACAAATTACATCGCGTATAAGCCCACCAAAAATACCGGTTGTTACACCCATAGTAATGGCGATTAACATACCTGTGCCGCTAATCAGCGCTTTTTCGATCCCCATAATATTAAACAAACCCATGCCTATGGCATCGACGAATAAAAAATAAGAGTTATTTACATGAGGCAAGTAACGTACAAATAATATTGTGGCCACAATGGCTGCGTAAGTTGAGTATAAATATTCGGGCGTAGCAATCCAAAATACAGGCTTATTTAGCAAAATGTCTCTGAGAGTACCGCCGCCAAGCGCAGTGACAGTAGCCACCACAACCACCCCAAAACCACTTATGTTTTTCTCGTAACCTAGCAGTGCTCCTGCAACCGAAAAAAAAGCCACTCCGAGCAGCCCCAACACCATAAAGTATTCAGCAGTCATGTGCATTCCCTTTTAAATTTTATACTTTGGTGTATCAATTTATATGCCAGATGTAATTAGCAAAAGCCAAAAGCGAGGATTGAAAATGCAATTAAAAACAATGAGTTAATAAATTTTTGATGGAATTAATGATGGGTTATTGTGATATGCGGTATTTAAAAAGGTAATTATTTTAAAAGTGAGTAGTTTTTACACATTTTTTATTTTTAGCTGAGTCGCCTTTTTTAGTCAATTACTAAGCTCATTAATATACGTACGGGAAAGTAAATAACGGCTGGAATGCCGAATAACCAATTAGCAAAGCTTTGCGGCATGACATAAAAGAAACCTGCTTCACCCAATACCTAATACCAACCCGCAATAATACTTAATCATTTTAGGGGCTAAACGTGTCGCTATCTGCGTTAAAAAATTCTCATTTAGAATAACTAAATAACGAATTTTTTGCCTAGCTATCAACACGTTTATCTATCCTCAAAATAGATCACTTAATTAAGCGGATTGGTATAAACTCTACATACTGCGCTAAAAAGTCATTAAGTGATAAGCTCAAAAGTGCTAAATTATTACTTATTAAAACCCATAGTGCATACAAGCCAAGCAGGCCATCGCCCACACTGCCAATATAAGATGAGTAACCAATAAATAATAAAAAGCCGCGCATGGTAAGTCCCTGTTAGCTGTGTTGTAGAGTTAAATAATAAACTCGCTTAGTTAATTGCACCTTTTAGCTTTTAGCTTTTAGCTTTTTGAGCATAAAAAATGGCGCTAAAAAGCGCCATTCAAAAAACAATTAAATTAAAGCGCTAGGCTTAAAATTTTCTTCGCTTTAGCTATGTCAATATCGCCATGTTCGCCAAGGGCTGTCATGCCGTTACGCTCAAGGTTGTTGGCAACGGCTTCAACCGCGTTTTCACCTAAGTCGTAATCGCCAAGTTTTGTTTTAATACCCATTTGCTCAAAAAAGTCTTGAGTATGTTTAATGGTTGCATCAATCAGCTCGTTTTTGTCTTGCATATCAAGGCCAAATACACGCTCACCTAACTGAATAATTTTAGCGCGTTTTTGCTCTTGCTGAACAAACATAAGCGGTGGTAATACAATCGCAAGTGTTACAGCGTGATCTAAGCTATAAAGCGCTGTTAGCTCGTGGCCAATCATATGCGTAGACCAATCTTGCGGTACGCCTTGGCCAATTAAGCCATTTAGTGCCATCGTTGCCGACCACATTACGTTTGCACGTACGTCGTAATCTTCTGGGTTTTCAAGGGCTTTAGGGCCTTGCTCAATTAGCGTAGATAAAATGCCTTCTGCAAAACGGTCTTGCAGTGGCGCATTAACTGGGTACGTTAAGTATTGCTCAATAACATGTACAAACGCATCAACTACACCGTTAGAAATTTGGCGAGTAGGCAGTGAGAATGTATACGTAGGATCAAGCACAGCAAATTGCGGTTGCACTATTGGCGTACCAAAGGCACGTTTTTGCTGGGTTTCTTTACGGGTAACAACCGAGTTACCGTTGCTTTCTGAGCCAGTAGCCGGAAGCGTTAATACCGCGCCAATAGGTAATGCACTTTTTACTTCTGCGCCATTAACTAAAATATCCCAGCCGTCGCCTTCGTATTTTGCTGCTGCCGCTACGTATTTAGCGCCGTCGATAACACTACCGCCGCCTACAGCTAATATAAAGCTAACGTTTTGCTCTTTCACAATTTCTACAGCTTTTGAAAGTGTTTCGTAAGTTGGGTTTGGCTCAACTCCCGAAAACTCCACAAAGTCCACACCTTCAAGTGCATTTACTACATCGTCATATACGCCGTTCTTTTTGATCGAACCGCCACCGTATAAAAACATGACCTTGCCTTGGCTTGGTACGCGGCTTGCGATCTCATTAATTTGATCTTTGCCGAATAAAATCTCGGTGCGGTTTTTAAATGCAAAATTTAACATATTTGTACTCTACTTGGTTACGGGGCTCAGCCCCTAGTGCTCATTGCTTTATAAAATGGGAATTAATAGTTAACTTTCAAGTAATTAATTACCTATTTTATAAATTAAATATGAAAACGGTTAATGTCTAACTGAACGAGCGCAAGTGTACGCGCACTTTACAATAACTAGAATTCAGTTAATCTTGCTTTACCCATCGGATTTCTGATACCTAATGTTTTATGTCTTATTTTGTACAATTACGCACCTTTGTTGAGGTATATCGTTGTAAAAACATCTCTCGGGCTGCTAAAAATTTGGGGCTGTCGCAACCAGCTGCAACCGCGCATATACAAACAATGGAGTCGGTGGTAGGTAAATCGTTATTTGAGCGGCGTCACCGAGGCGTAGAACCAAGTAATGCCGCCCACGATTTAGCAGGCCAAGTGGCAAATCACCTTGATGCTATAGAGCAAAAAGTTGCCTCTGTACGCACCCGTTCAAACGATGTGAGCGGAACGATTACACTAGCCGGACCCGCCGAATATATTAGTTATGTTGCCTCAGCACAGCTGGCAAATTTGTTACAAGCAGGCAATGTTGATGTGGTCGTGCTGCCTGGTAATCGTGAGCAAATTTATTCAGCGCTCGACACCGGCGTTGCCGATATGGCTATTACAGCCTCCCTGCCCGATAACAAAATTTACGACTTTGAAGTGCTCGACAGCGAAGATCTAGTACTGGTGGCGCACCGTTTATTAGCGCAAAGCTTAGAGGGGCAAACCATTACGCCAGCACTTTTAAATACGCTGCCGGTGGTCAGTTACGACAGTCAATTACCGCTTATACGCCAGTATTTTGATACTGTATTTAAACAAAACTGTACGTCAAAAATAATTGCACGCTGCCCCGACATACGCGCGCTCGCCGGCATAGTAAGAACCGGTGTAGGCTATACCGTGCTGCCTGATTATATATGTCATGACGATATTCAATCGGGTAGATTAATTAAACTTGGTCCGCAAGGGCCGGAAAACAATTTGTACTTAGCGTGGCGTAAAGGGGCGCTTGCTCACCCGCGGCTTAATTATGCCCGCGATGTGTTAATGGCTTTTTCTAATATTAATAAATACGCAAAATAGTTTTTTAACTTATACCAATCCGCATAATTAAGTGATCTATTTTGAGGATAGGTAAGCGTGATGATAGCAAGGCAAAAAATTCGCTACTTAGTTGTTCTAAATGAGAATTTTTTAACGCAGATAGCGACACGTTTAGCCCCTGAAAATGATTATGTATTATTACGGATTGATATTGAACGCTGGTTATTTAATAAAATAGCCAACCGCGCGCCATTGCCCACTGCTTTTACTTAATGTAAGGGTTTCAACCGCAAGCCTTGCTGAAAATTGCGTTTTAAATTGCACAATAAGGTATTCACCTTGCGGGGCACCAGGTAAAGATGAGTAAGCATTAGCACTTATTTGTTCTCGCGTAGCCACTTTACCTAGTGGCGCACGCACTGTGTTTAGGGCGCTTTTCCAGTTTGCTTTACTTAATTGCGATTTAAATAGCGCATCGGCTTGTTGCCAACTTTTTGTGTATTCACCCGCATCAATTAACTGTAACCAGTTTATTGCTACGGGCATATTTTTAGTGGTTTCGGCCCACACTGAGCAGCTTATAAACAAGCATAAAATTAAAATGAGGGGTTTCATCATTCTTCCTTTTAATCTGGCGTTAAAAGTAAATATAGATACTCCAAATTACAACACATTGGTTAAATGGTTAACCCCTAATATTAAAAACTTTTGCAAATAAGTGCCTTACTCTCCTTTAATTTTTAAAACCTGCGCGTAAGTGCAATCGCTCAACATAGAAAAACCATGCGAGGCTTGCTCTTGGCCTATTACAAATGGATGCGCCGCCTCGGGGGCTCTATTTTTAAGTTGCTTTATGCGCTCAAACGAACCATCGCGTTTAGGGTGGTTTGATATAAACACATCTACACCGGCTTGTATTGCCACATTGCCAAAACGTTTAGCGGCAACACTGTAAGCGCTAATTCGCTCAATATCAGGCCCATAGTTTAGCCCAGTCCCTCCCCACAGGCTTAGCATATGTTTTTTGCCGTTATCGTATACTGGGAACAACAACGAAATAGTGCCAGGGGTGTGTCCAGGCGTTAAATGAACGCCAATGCTGGTATCGCCAAGCGTAATTGTATCCGCCTCTTTTATGCTTATATCTCTTGTTGGCCGTTTGCCCCAACGTGGGCTTTCAAAATCAAGCTTTGGTTGTTCTAATCGTCGCCACTCAACCTCACTCATTACAACACGCGGTTTGTATTTATTAACTAAGTACTCTTGCCCACCGTAATGATCACCATGCCCATGGCTAATAATTAAATACTTAATATCTTCGGGGTTTAAGCCTAGTGTGAGCAAACCTTTTTCAATGTAATTTTTAGCTTGTTCGTTGTTATTTAGCGCATCAATAACAATAAGCCCTTGTGATGTTTTAACTACCCAACTTGCCACTCCACCAGTACCTACATAATAAAGGTTGTCAAACACTTGTGTAGATTCAATCGTTGATGAGCGCCGTTTACTACCCAACTTTTTACTGCGCTTTTTACCTTCATTATTAGTGCGAACACGCTTTGTTAAATCACGTAACGGGTTTTGTATATCGCATAGGCTTGTTAACCCCGGAAACTCATCAGCGTACTGCATGCCTTTTTCGACATAATCTTGCGCTGTTAATTGTGTATTTTGCGCAATAGCCGGGTACGTAGCTAAAAAGCTAAGTACCACAGCAGATAATATAAATTTTGGCATAAAAACCCCTTATAGTTTTGTATCTATAGCTAGCCAGTAGCGTCGGCCATCTTCTACATAGCCGTATTCATCGTAGCTGGTTGCTTTATCAAATATATTGTAAATACCAAACATAACTTTAACGTTACCGTTTACTTGCCACGCACTGCCTATATCTGCTGTTGCAATAGAAGGGGCTGAGGTTAAACGGCTAGTTATAGAGGCTGCTTCGGTTTCTTTACCGCGGTAATTAGCACGTGCCCACGTATTAATGTTATCGCTTACATCCCAGTTAATATTTAGCGTTGCTAAATGTTTAGGTATTTGCGTAAGTGGCTGGCCTTTATTGTCGCCACTGCGTTGCTCAGAAAACGTATAGCTGTAGCTAGTTGCAAGAGTAATATCTGCACTTAACATTGTTTCTATATTTAGCTCAGCCCCATAAGTCACCGCTTTATCAATATTGATGTTATAGCGGTCGGTTTCATCACCACACACTGTGATAGGACATAAAACGGTGTTAATTTTGTCTTCAAAGCTATTATGAAAAACCGTGATATTAGTTTGAAAATCACTGTTAGCATAATACACAGCCGCTTCTTTACTGACGGATGTTTCGGGCTCTAGGTCAGCATTTCCATATAAGTCGCCACCGCGGCTGCTTTGGATCCAATTAGGGCTAAGCTCGCGTAAATCTGGCGCTCTGTAACCGGTAGCTACGCCCGATTTAAAGGTCCATGCCTCATTAATATTCCAAACTCCGTACAGGCGTGGACTCAAGTGCGAATCAAACTGCTCGTTATCATCAACTCGTAAACCCGTGGTAAGGGTAAAATCGGGGTGTAAGCTCCACTCATCTTCAGCAAATAGCGACCATTGTTTGTTATCTATTTTAGTAATAGTGGCTGCGTTTGTTGTTTTGTCATCAAGCTTTTCTTGTTCAAATGCGCCGCCTAATGTTACATGGTGGTTTTCAAGTGCAATTGACCACTGCGTATTTGCTAAGGTATTTTCGATAGTTATTTCACGGCCTTCGTTTTCAACCGACTCTTGTTGAATATACGAATGCGCAGCGCCCCAACTATAGCTACCTTTATGTACTAACGACCACGTGCTGCGGTTATTGTTCGTTTCGCTAGAGCTATTTCGACTAGGTAACGATAGCCCCGAGGTAGAAATACGTTTTTGATCGTGTTCGCTGTATTCAAGCGATATCACATCGTGCTGGGTGGCTGTTAAATGCAGTGTACCACTGTAACTTGTCAGCTCTTTTTCACCGTAACCGCGCTCAATTTCATCTTCTTCACGCTCTTGGTAAAGAGCCGAAAGGTTAACGCTTAATAAATCTTTTATTAATGGCCCCGCTGCATATATTTGCCCTTGGTATTCATCACCCGAATTACTGTTTTCTTGCTGTGTGGTTTCTAGGCGAACATTAGCATGCCAATTGTCGTAATTTTTACGGGTTATAACATTAATAACGCCGCCAATTGCATCCGACCCATACAACGTAGACATAGGCCCACGCACAACTTCAATACGTTCAATAGCATCTAGTGGTGGCAGCC
>NZ_AUTO01000166.1:0-1811 GCF_000498055.1 Pseudoalteromonas sp. TB51 | reverse complement strand
CCGCTGCCGCTTGGTTGTGATTCACGCCCTGACTGCTTTTTACCGTCTACCAAAATAGCAGTGTACTGCGCTGGCATGCCACGCACGCTTATATCTTGTCGCGAGCCACCACCGGTAACCGTAACCCCTGCAACATCGTTAAGTGCATCGGTTAAGTCTTTATAAGCGCGGTTTTCTAGCTGCTTTTTGCTAATTAAAGTAATAGAAGCTGGCGCTTGCGCTAAGGTTTGTTCAAAGCCAGAGGCGGTCACTACTATTGTTTCTATATCATTGTTAGCGTTAGCCAAAGTGTAAAATGGCGCGACAGCAATTAGAGGCAGAGCTAAAGTGTTTTTCAGAGTCATTACGTGGTATTTAATTAGTTATTTTACGTAATGATAACAATTATCAATACCTTCAGCAATTAACATTTCATTAATCCACGATAAAACTTAACCGATTAAGCTGCAGTTACTCCAGTGCCATTATTAACAATAAGCCAATTTTATTGCGTTTATTGTACAAAAAAGGCTGCATCAACTAGCAGCCTTTTTGTATTTTGTAACTGTCTTGTCCTGAAATGTGTTTACACATTTAGGACTTATTTTATGAAAACCACTAAAATTAAAGACGTTAAGCGTACTCAGCGAGATTATACATTAGGCTTTAAATTATCTATTGTTGAGCAAGTAGAAAAAGGCGACTTCACCTATAAACAAGCGCAAAGTCATTACGGTATTCAAGGCCGCAGTACCGTTCTGGTATGGCTGCGAAAACATGGTAAATTAGATTGGTCTAAACCAACTTATATAGCCAACATGCCTAAATCGAAAGAAACCCCAGCACAAAAAATTAAACGTTTAGAGCGCGAGATAGAAGAGTTACGCCTAAAGGATTTAATCAAAGATGAAATGATTAATATTATGGATGAAGAATATGGAGCGGGCTTGCGAAAAAAGTACATATCCGAGCTATCACGCGCGCAAAAGAAAACCATCAAATAAAGCTTACTCCGTTATGCCGTGCATATGGCGTAACGCGACAAGGTTACTATCAAGCTATGCGCAGAATAGATGCTCGGAATAAAGAATTGGAGCCAGTCAAAGAATTAGTGATGTACTGGCGGCAATTCATGCCTCGTATTGGTGGGAAGAAACTTTATCTGATGATAAAGCCAGACCTGCAAGAGCGTGGCATTAAACTAGGTCGTGATTGTTTTTTTGATTATTTGAGAGAGCATGACTTTCTTGTAAAACCAAAGAAAAATTACACTAAAACAACAAACAGTAACCATTGGATGCGCAAGCATCCCAATTTACTAAAGGAATACATGCCTACTGCGGCCGAGGAAGTCTTCGTTAGTGACATTACATACGTAAAGTCAGCGCAAGGCGTGCATTACCTATCGTTAGTCACTGATGCTTACAGTCGAAAAATAATGGGTTATGAGCTGAGTGATGAAATGAAAGCAACCGATGTAGTCAGAGCATTAGAAATGACAATTAAGCAACGCGTATATAAACGTGATGCCATTCATCATTCAGATAGAGGTTTACAATATTGCTCTGAAGTATATCAAAATGCGCTATTAAAAGAGGGCATTAGACCATCGATGACCGATGGGTATGACTGTTATCAAAACGCATTAGCAGAGCGTATTAACGGGATATTAAAGCAAGAGTTTTTACTGTATAAATGTCGCAATATGGCAGAGTTAAAACAGCTCGTTGAAGAATCGATATTTATATACAATGAAATGCGACCGCACTTAAGTTTGGATATGAAAACACCAAATCAAGTGCATAAAAAAGACCTGGCGCTTTCGCACCAAG
>NZ_AUTO01000165.1:0-1739 GCF_000498055.1 Pseudoalteromonas sp. TB51 | reverse complement strand
GAATGTTTTAACTCATGGCTTAATACTAGAGGCGGTGAGGGGAACATGGAGGACAAGCAGTTATTTGACCATGTTAAGCAGCAATTTGACTTATACGGTGAATCTAAATTTAAACGCTGGGATAAGTCCACTAAAACAATGGCTGACAATCCCAGTACGATAATAGATACCCATGTACCAACGCCCAGTGAGATGTGGGGGTATAGAGAGCACTTAGACAGTAAAAGCCCTCTTGATGGCGATACACAAGACGTTATTTATTATGTTTATCCAACAGCATTTGAAAAGGTTATATGCAAGGGGAATGATCATTTACGTGTTGCTAGGTTGCTCAGAGATAAGGGGGCGCTTGTATTGCGTGATAGTGAACTTAAAGAAAACCGCTTAAAGACGAAAGAAAGAATACCAGGCTCAGGTAAAACTATGCGGCAAATTTACAAAATTAGAGGCAGCGCCTTATTTAATGATAATTCTGTCTTGTCCTGAAATGTGTTTACACATTTAGGACTTATTTTATGAAAACCACTAAAATTAAAGACGTTAAGCGTACTCAGCGAGATTATACATTAGGCTTTAAATTATCTATTGTTGAGCAAGTAGAAAAAGGCGACTTCACCTATAAACAAGCGCAAAGTCATTACGGTATTCAAGGCCGCAGTACCGTTCTGGTATGGCTGCGAAAACATGGTAAATTAGATTGGTCTAAACCAACTTATATAGCCAACATGCCTAAATCGAAAGAAACCCCAGCACAAAAAATTAAACGTTTAGAGCGCGAGATAGAAGAGTTACGCCTAAAGGATTTAATCAAAGATGAAATGATTAATATTATGGATGAAGAATATGGAGCGGGCTTGCGAAAAAAGTACATATCCGAGCTATCACGCGCGCAAAAGAAAACCATCAAATAAAGCTTACTCCGTTATGCCGTGCATATGGCGTAACGCGACAAGGTTACTATCAAGCTATGCGCAGAATAGATGCTCGGAATAAAGAATTGGAGCCAGTCAAAGAATTAGTGATGTACTGGCGGCAATTCATGCCTCGTATTGGTGGGAAGAAACTTTATCTGATGATAAAGCCAGACCTGCAAGAGCGTGGCATTAAACTAGGTCGTGATTGTTTTTTTGATTATTTGAGAGAGCATGACTTTCTTGTAAAACCAAAGAAAAATTACACTAAAACAACAAACAGTAACCATTGGATGCGCAAGCATCCCAATTTACTAAAGGAATACATGCCTACTGCGGCCGAGGAAGTCTTCGTTAGTGACATTACATACGTAAAGTCAGCGCAAGGCGTGCATTACCTATCGTTAGTCACTGATGCTTACAGTCGAAAAATAATGGGTTATGAGCTGAGTGATGAAATGAAAGCAACCGATGTAGTCAGAGCATTAGAAATGACAATTAAGCAACGCGTATATAAACGTGATGCCATTCATCATTCAGATAGAGGTTTACAATATTGCTCTGAAGTATATCAAAATGCGCTATTAAAAGAGGGCATTAGACCATCGATGACCGATGGGTATGACTGTTATCAAAACGCATTAGCAGAGCGTATTAACGGGATATTAAAGCAAGAGTTTTTACTGTATAAATGTCGCAATATGGCAGAGTTAAAACAGCTCGTTGAAGAATCGATATTTATATACAATGAAATGCGACCGCACTTAAGTTTGGATATGAAAACACCAAATCAAGTGCATAAAAAAGACCTGGCGCTTTCGCACCAAG
>NZ_AUTO01000164.1:0-12862 GCF_000498055.1 Pseudoalteromonas sp. TB51 | reverse complement strand
CACGGCAAGATCATTATAAATTGAACTTATAGAGCAAGTAGTGATCAGATCAAGGCATAATAATTACTTGGTCGCATAAATATGAGCACTACTTTTCTGAAACATTTTAATTCAATTACAGATCCTCGCATTGAACGTTGTAAAAAGCATGAACTTATCGATATTCTTCTCCTTGCTATTAGCGCTGTACTCTCTGGTGCAGAAGGATGGGAAGATATTGAAGACTTTGGGCACCTAAAGCTTGATTGGTTAAAAAAATACGGTACGTTCAACGCAGGAATTCCAAAACATGACACGATTGCTCGCGTCATGTGTCGGTTAAAAGCAAATGAAATAGAAAGGGCATTTCAATCTTGGATATCATCACTGATTGAAACCACAGGTGCAGATATCATCGCTATCGATGGCAAAACCGCACGACGTTCATTTACCACAAAAGACAGAAAAAGTGCCTTACACACGGTCAGTGCATGGAGTTGCCAACACCAGTTAGTGCTTGGGCAGACGGCTGTTGATAATAAAACAAATGAAATCACCGCAATACCAGAATTACTCACCCTGCTCGATATTGAAAACAGTATCATTACGTTAGATGCGATGGGATGCCAACAAGAAATAGCAAAACAAATCATCCAACAAAAAGCAGATTATATTCTTGCACTTAAAGGTAATCATTCAGGCATGCAAAAGGAACTAGAAGCGTGGTGGCACAAGTGCGAGCGTGAAAGGTTAACTCAGCATAATTGTGATGAATATACCGAAATAAGCTCAGGACATGGGCGTGTTGAAACACGTACATGCCAGCAGTTACTTATAGATAAAAGCTGGTTAGGCAAGGATTATCGTTGGCCTGGCTTAACGAGTATTATTAAGGTCAGGGCTGAAGTTCATGATAAGTCGGCAGGGTCGGATACCACTGAAACACGCTGGTATATAAGTTCATTAGACTTAAATGCAGCGCAAGCACTCAATGCGGTACGCAGTCACTGGCAGGTTGAAAGCATGCATTGGATGCTTGATATGAACTTCAGAGAAGATGAATCGAGAATACGCAAACTTCAAGGGCCATTAATGTTTAATGTAATGCGAAAGATAGCCATGGCGCTTTTTAAACAAGATACATCTAAGTCAGCTAGTATGGCGAGGAAAAAGAAAATGGCAGGGCTAGACGATGATTACCGCTCAACCCTGTTGGAGTCTGGGATTAAAATGCGCTAGCCGTGGTAATTATACCCCAGAGGGGTGCTTTATTGTAAAGGAGTAGGCCAGCCTGGCTGAAAAATGGTGAAGGCTATAAAGCGTGCAGAGGTGTATTAACTGTGTTAACTGTTACTTAAGTTCCTTGGGGGTTTAAGTTCCTTACGTATAAGCCCCTTGCCTTTAAGTATCGTGCGTGTTTAAAAAGTATATACACGCACCGACACTTAACTTGCAACAAAGTAGGTATTATAAAAGTAGCGGCGATTTTGCCGTTGCCAAATACCCTATCGCTAAAATCACAATCGTGTTAACTACCACATACATAATCTTTGGCAGCGTATTAGTTTGTTTAGCACTAATAATACCTATCGCAATATAAATCACTACAAGCACTATTTTTTCTAATAACCATAGTTGCTCAAAGGGGTTTATTTTTGCCATGAACACCAATGTTATTGCAGAAATAAGTAATAAAGTGTCAATGCTGTGACTGCCAATAAAAACCAGTTTATTTTTGGCAAGCTTGCCACTGCCCATACGCGAAAAAGAGCGGATGTAAAATAAGATAACGCTTAGCATAGCAATTGCCATGTGTGAGTGTTTTACTGCTAAATAATCCATAAGCCTCAGTACTTTTTGTTTTGTTAAAATTAGTTAAGTGCGTTTAATACCAATCCGCTTAATTAAGTGATCTATTTTGAGGATGGAAAAACGTGTTGATAGCTAGGCAAAAAATTTGCTATTTAGTTGTTCTAAATGAGAATTTTTTAACGCTGATAGCAACACGTTTAGCCCCCTCAAAATGATTAAGTATTATTGCTGCTTGGTATAATACCAAGCCCTACGCACTGCTTTGGCTATTATGCCTCACAAACTAAAAAGCACATAGTCGCAAGGCTATGTGCTTTTTAAATTTATAGTAACGATTAACGTTGTTGTCGTTGCACGTTCTCAAATGCTAGTTGTACATTTTGCGAAAAAATCTCAATTAAATTACGTTGCGTATCGGTTATATTTTTAGGGATCCCCGATATAAATAACATCGAATTGTGATTGTACTCGCTACTACAATAAGCAAATAAATAGTTATCTTTATAAATTATGCTTTTATCTTTAAGTGCTTGATGACACGCCTCTAGTTGCTCGTTTTGCAGCACAGCATCTAATTCTTTACCCTCGCTTTGCTCAAACTCACCCGTACCAGAGCGCACAATTAGCTTATCGTTACTATTTTCTTGCGTATTTTGCGCCACTAACGTAGTGGCATACACCGCTTGATCGGCAATGCCTAATAACGAGGTAAGTTGCTGCATCACCCCTTCAATAAACTGCTCTATTGAACGTGTGGCAAATATATCGCGCGAGGCAACAATAATTTTTTCAAGCCCTTCGCGAGATTGCTCTATAGAAATAATATCGCGATACGAGCGTAAGCTCGACATAATCACAGTAAACAGCTTTTGCGCTGTTAGCTCTGTTTTCGATTTATAGTCGTTAATATCGTAATTAATAATGACTTGGCGCTCAGGCGCCTGCCCGGGCTGACCGGTTCTTAAAATAATGCGAATATGATTATTATTAGCTTCTTCGCGAATAAATTTAGCAACCTGTAACCCAGCGTCATCTGTTTCCATTACCACATCTAGCAGTACAATAGCGGCATCTGGGTGCGCATTTATTAATTCTTTTGCTTCAGCGCCCGAGTATGCGCTTAAAAATTCTAAACGTTTGTTCTGAAATTCAAAATCACTCAACGCTAGCTTTGTAACAGCATGAACTTCAGGTTCGTCATCAACGATTAATACTTTCCAAGTGCCAAGCTCTACTTCACTTTCTAACTCATCTGGCTCATCTGAAAATAAAAAATCACCCATCATATTAAAGGTTCCTTAATGCATTTATAGAACACACAATCATGGCTGTTTATTATCAAATTAAGGCCACTGTGCGAGCGTTACACGATCGTTATTTCCCAAGTCTTTTACTGTTTTAATATTTATATACGCCATTTGCTTAAACAAATGCCGAACAGCTTCACCCTGTTCAAAACCATGTTCTATTAAAAGATAGCCACTAGGGAGCAAATAGTCACGTGATTGTGTAATTATTTGTTTTATATCAGCCATTCCTGCATCATCGGCCACTAACGCAGAAAGAGGTTCAAAGCGCACATCTCCTTCTTTTAAATGTTTATCGTCGTGTTCAATGTACGGGGGGTTAGTCACAATTAAATTAAACTGCTCATTTTTCAGCGCGCTAAACCAGTTACTTTGCTTAACTTGCACATTATCAATGGCTAAACGCTGCTGATTACGAGTCGCTAAGGCCACCGCATCTGCTACTTTGTCGACTGCTGTAATTTGCCATGTTGGCATTTCACTGCCAAGTGCAAGTGCTATAGCGCCGGTGCCAGTGCCTAAATCAAGCACTTTTGCTTGCTCAGGCACGGTAAGTGCTAAAGCTTGCTCAACGAGTGTTTCGGTATCAGGCCTAGGAATAAGCGTCGTAGCATTCACCTCGAGCGCTAAGCTCCAAAATTCGCGCTGGCCAATAATATGCGCTACGGGTTCACCATTTAAACGCCGTTCACAAAATTCATCATATTGGCGCTGTTCGTCGCTGCTAAGTAGGTTATCTGGCCAGGTAAATAAGTAACTGCGAGGTTTTTGAAGAATATGTAATAGCAGTACTTGTGCGTCTAATTTAGCGCTGTCGCTAGTTGGTGCAAGTTTATTTGCACCAACCGCTATTGCCTGCTCAAGCGTGTGGCTCACAATTACTCATCGCCCATTGCGGCAAGTAAATCAGCCTGATGCTCTTGCATTAATGGATCGATAATTGCGCCTAAATCACCAGTTACCACTTCGTTTAAGCGATAAAGCGTTAAATTAATACGGTGATCGGTAATACGTCCTTGCGGGTAGTTGTAAGTACGAATACGCTCAGAGCGATCGCCGCTGCCCACTAAGTTACGACGCTCAGAGGCCTCAGCCGCATGACGTTTTTCATCTTCGGCTTGCTGTAAACGCGCGGCAAGTACCGACATCGCTTTAGCACGGTTTTTATGTTGCGAACGCTCATCCTGACACTCAACCACAACACCCGTTGGAATATGAGTAATACGAATTGCCGAGTCGGTTTTATTTACGTGCTGACCACCGGCGCCGGAGGCTCTAAAGGTATCTACTTTTATATCGGCGGTGTTTATTTCAATGGCTTCTGCTTCAGGAATTTCGGCCATTACTGCAACCGTACACGCAGAGGTATGTACACGCCCTTGCGACTCAGTCTCTGGTACACGCTGTACACGGTGAGCGCCCGATTCAAACTTAAGCTTACCGTACACACCTTCACCGCTAATGTTTGCTATAACTTCTTTGTAGCCGCCGTGTTCACCTTCGTTGGTGCTCACCACTTCAACTTTCCATTTTTGTGTTTCGGCGTAACGGCTGTACATTCTAAATAAATCGCCTGCAAAAATAGCCGCTTCGTCACCACCGGTACCCGCGCGTACTTCTAAAAATACATTGTTGTTATCTTTAGGATCTTTAGGAAGCATAAGCACTTGTAGCTCATCTTCTAATGATAAAATTTGCGCTTTAGCTTCTTTGTATTCTTCTTGCGCCATTTCACGCATATCTGGGTCTGAATCTTTTAACATTTCTTCAGCAGTCGCTACATCGTCTTGCGCTTGTTGGTATGCTAAAAATGTTTTTACAATTTCTTCAAGCTCAGAGTATTCTTTTGAAAGAGCACGAAAGCGGTTTTGATCACTAATGACCGACGGATCGCTCAGTAGCGCTTGTACTTCTTCGTAGCGCTCTACTAAGGTTTCTAATTTACGATATACAGACTCTTTCATTTAACTGTTATTCCTGATCAATACCTAACATTTTTTTCAACTGAGTTAGTTGTGCCACTTCACCTTTTTTAGCCGCATCTTGAATTGCACGGGTAGGCGCGTGCATTAAGCGGTTGGTTAATTTATTGGCCAACTCTAATATAATTTTTTCTGCGTCTTTACCTGTATTTAGCTGACTAACCGCCCGCTCAACAAGTTCTGACTTAATGGTTTGTACGTCGTTTCGGTAGTGGCGAATTAAATCAACCGAATCGAGAGAGCGAACCCACATTTCAAATTCTTTTACTCGCTCGCTTATTATTAATTGTGCTTGTTCTGCCGCCTGTTCACGCGCGGCCATATTCTCGCTTACAATGGCTTNTTGTAAGTCATCAACGGAATATAAATAGGCTGCGTCAAGCTCGCCTACTTGGCTTTCTATATCGCGTGGTACGGCAATATCAATAAACAGCATAGGTTTATGGCGGCGCTGTTTTAATGCTTGCTCCACCACCCCTTTACCTATAATTGGTAACGTACTGGCGGTTGAGCTAATAACTATATCGGCTTTGTGTAAACGCTCAGGGAGTTGTGCCAGCGCAATCACATCGGCCGACACTTCCTGCGCTAAACCGCGTGCACGCTCAATGGTTCTATTGGCAACCGTAATTTGTTGTGGCTCATTTTGATATAAATGTTTAGCTACAAGCTCTATTGTTTCGCCGGCACCAATTAATAACACATTGGTTTTATCAAGCTTGCCATAAATATGTTTTGCTAAATTAACCGCTGCAAACGCCACCGACACAGCACTGGCACCAATATCAGTGTCGGTACGGACCTGCTTAGCTACCGAAAAGGTTTTTTGAAACAACCTGTCAAACTTAACGCCTACGGCATCGTGTGTTTTGGCGCTATGATAAGCTTGCTTAATTTGCCCTAAAATTTGCGGCTCGCCCAATACCAACGAATCTAAGCCGCACGCAACACGCATTAAATGATTAATGGCTGCATCACCTTGGTGGCAATATATATTTTTGCTCAGTTCGTGTTCATCCAAACCATGGAAACTGGCAAGCCATGCTAGCAGTGCTTGGGAATTTGACTGCTCAAGGCTACAATAGATTTCGGTACGGTTACAGGTAGATACAATAACGGCTTCGTTAAAGTCGGCATGACCGCTTAATTGCTGGAGCGCCTCAGACATTTGCTCAGGCGAAAAAGCCACTTTTTCACGTAATTCTACGGATGCGGTTTTGTGATTTATACCAAGTGCTATGATGGTCATATTTGCCAAATATTGCTGCGCCCTACTTTAAAGGCGGCAATTTTACCAAAAATCAGCGGAATATGGAAAGTAAGGAACAACATTTGATTAGACATTATTTAATTTTATTCACTCTTTTTTTGTTTTTAGCGGGCTGCGCCCACCAAATTGATACAAAAACAACGCTTTACGATGATTGGAAACCACGCTTAGCAGCGCAAAAAACCTGGCAAGCACAAGGTAAATTAGCGTTTATAAGCCCTGATGAGCGCCAATCTGCAAACTTAAATTGGCAACAAGACGAAAAACAAAACAACTTAGTGCTCACTACGTTTATTGGTACTCGTATATTGTCGCTTAAACAAACCCGCACAGGTGCGGTACTTGATTACGACGATAAAACATACACAGACACTAACGCCGCGTTATTATTAAAACGCTTAACAGGTTTTAACCTGCCTGTTGATAACGCCGATAACTGGTTAAAAGGCACGTTAACGTCGCAAACATTAAAAGTAGACGAACTTGGCCGTGCACAACAAGTTATTTGGTACGATAACAGCAATAAAAAGTGGCAAATAACGTATTCAAACTATAAACAGCAAGGTGGCTTTTGGGTTCCTGGCAATGTCACGCTAAAACATCAGCAAATTAAAATCAAAATTCAACTCTACAATTGGCAATTTAATTAAGTATGAATACTAAAACAGCTTTTTCGGTCATTGCACCGGCAAAACTTAACTTATTTTTACACATCAATGCGCGCCGTGATGACGGTTATCACGAACTAGAAACCTTATTTACCTTTTTAAATTTTGGCGACACACTCGACTTTTCAGTTAACGAAGCGCCCACTATTTTAATAACGGGTGATACGAAAGGCATAGCAGATTGCGATAATCTCATCTATAAAGCCGCGTTATTGCTTAAAAATCACTGTGGCATTTCATCAGGTGTAAAAATAAATCTCACTAAACGTTTACCTATGGGTGGCGGTGTAGGAGGCGGTTCATCTGATGCAGCCACCACGTTACTTGCACTTAATAAAATGTGGAATACACAACTAGATATTGATGAATTAGCAAACTTAGGCTTGCAATTAGGCGCCGACGTACCGGTATTTATTCGTGGTAAAAGCGCCATAGCACACGGTATTGGCGAACAATTGGTTGACGTAGAGCTTGAACAAAAATGGTATTGCATTGTGCACCCTAATCAGCATGTCAGTACCGCTAAAATATTCACTCACCCAGATTTAAAACGCGATACACCAAAAATTTCAGGTGATTGGCGAACCCATAAATTAACCAACGATTGTGAGCCTTTAGTTAAAAAGCTCTGCCCCGAGGTTGAAAAAACCCTGCAGTGGTTGCTAAAATACGCCCCGTCGAAGATGACCGGAACAGGTTCATGTTGTTTTGTCGAATTTGCTAGCCAAGTTCAAGCACAAGATGTACTTGATAACCTCCCCCATACTTGGCAGGGTTTTGTTGCTTCTAGCGCAAATGTCTCTCCTGCTCATACGGAGCTTGCCGCCATATTCGATCAATGAAGTAACGTACAAGTAATCATAAGTTAACGCGTAGTGGGTTTTACCTATTTACCCGTTAGTCCAAAAATTCAGTGCCTGAGGAACCCTACCGTGCCTGACATGAAGCTCTTCGCTGGTAACGCAACACCTGAGTTAGCTCAAAAAGTTGCAAAACGTTTGTATATTGAATTAGGCGATGCTGTTATTGGCCGTTTTAGCGACGGTGAGATCAGTGTTCAAATAAATGAAAATGTTCGTGGCTCGGATGTTTTTATCTTGCAATCAACCTGTGCCCCTACTAACGATAACCTAATGGAACTTATCGTTATGGTTGATGCTCTACGTCGTGCATCAGCAGGTCGTATTACTGCCGTCATTCCTTATTTTGGTTATGCACGTCAAGACCGTCGAGTACGTTCTGCGCGCGTTCCAATTACCGCTAAAGTTGTTGCCGATTTCTTATCAAGTGTAGGTGTTGACCGCGTTCTTACGGTTGATTTACACGCTGAGCAAATACAAGGTTTCTTTGACGTACCAGTAGATAACGTATTTGGTAGCCCTGTATTACTTGAAGATATGGAAGAGCGTGAGTTTGAAGACGTTGTTGTAGTATCACCAGATATTGGTGGTGTAGTACGTGCCCGTGCTATTGCAAAACTACTTCACGACACAGACCTTGCTATTATTGATAAACGTCGCCCTCAAGCTAACGTTTCTCAAGTAATGCATATTATTGGTGATGTTGAAGGCCGCGACTGTATTATCGTAGATGATATGATTGATACCGGTGGTACTTTATGTAAAGCCGCAGAAGCACTTAAAGAACACGGTGCTAAACGCGTATTTGCCTATGCAACGCACCCTATTTTATCTGGCAAAGCTGCAGAGAACATTCGTAACTCAGTAATTGATGAAGTAATTGTAACTGACTCAATTCCGTTATCTGATGAATTAAAAGCGCTTGATAAAGTAAAAGTACTGACTCTTGCTGACATGTTAGCCGAAACAATTCGTCGCATCAGCAATGAAGAATCTATTTCAGCGATGTTTGAACACTAAAATCACACATTCGTTGGAACATATAAGCGCCTTTTGGCGCTTTTTTTGTATGTGTTGTTTATTTTATCGGGGGGCGGTGTTATGATAGCGCGCCTTTTGGGTAGGGACCTTGGTCGCAAAGGCCCTAACACTTTTAATTATTGGAGACATTATGTCTAACGAAACTTATACTTACAACGCTGAACTTCGCGTAGAAACTGGTACTGGTGCGAGCCGCCGCCTACGTCGCGAAGACAAAGTACCTGCTATCCTTTACGGTGCAGATAAAGAAGCGGTATCGCTTACTCTTGCTCATAAAGACATGATCAAAGCACAAGAAAGCGAAGGTTTTTACACGCACATTCTTACGCTAAATGTTGGCGGCGAGTCTGTTGAAGCTATCTTAAAAGATATTCAACGTCACCCATTCAAGCCAAAAATCACTCACCTTGATTTCCAACGTGTAGATGCAACTCACAAATTAGTAACTAAAGTTCCTCTTCACTTCATCGGTGAAGAAGCAGTTACTAAAGCTGGCGCAACTGTTGTTCACCAGTTAACTGAAGTTGAGATTTCTTGTCTTCCTAAAGCACTTCCAGAATTCGTTGAAGTTAACGTTTCTAATTTAGTAGTTGGTGATTCAGTTCACATTTCTGACCTTGAACTTCCTTCAGGTGTTCAGTCTGTTGAACTAGGTAAAGGCGAAGGCCACGACCTGTCAGTAGTTACAATCAAAGCTAACAAAGCAGCTCCTACTGAAGAAGAAGCTTCAGACGCTGCTGAATAATATTTAAGGTCTTGCACCTTGAATTCTATTCAAATGCTTGTGGGCCTGGCTAATCCAGGCCCCGAATACGCAAACACACGCCACAATGCAGGTGCTTGGTTCATTGAAGAACTCGCAGCACGCTACAACTGCACGCTCAAACACGATCCTAAATATCACGGCCTAACTGGCAAAGTGATCATCCAAGGCCAAGAATTCAAATTATTGATCCCCACCACCTACATGAACTTAAGTGGTAAAGCGGTCGGTAGTTTAGCCAATTTTTTCAAAATCCCCGTGGAAAACATACTTGTTGCCCATGACGAAATGGATTTAGACCCAGGCGTTGCCAAACTTAAAAAAGGTGGCGGTCATGGCGGTCATAATGGCTTAAAAGACATTATTGCAAAAATGGCAAACCAAAAAGATTTTATGCGTTTACGCATAGGTATCGGTCATCCAGGGCATCGTGAAATGGTTACCGGTTGGGTGCTTGGAAAAGCAGCCAAAGAAGACCAAGAAAAAATGGATGCAGCGGTTGATGAAGCAGTTCGTTGTATGGAAATACTTGCAAAAGATGGTGTGTTAAAAGCACAAAACAGACTACATTCTTTTAAACCATAATCGTTTAAACGAATCTTAACAAGGTATCTTACTATGGGTTTTAAATGTGGCATCGTTGGCTTGCCTAATGTTGGTAAATCAACGCTTTTTAATGCACTAACTAAAGCGGGTATTGAAGCCGCTAACTTTCCTTTTTGTACCATCGAACCTAACACAGGTGTAGTACCGGTACCCGATCCTCGCTTAGACGAGCTAGCAAAAATTGTAAATCCTCAACGTATTCTACCTACCAGTATGGAATTTGTTGACATTGCTGGTTTAGTAAAAGGCGCATCAAAAGGTGAAGGTTTAGGAAACCAATTTTTAGCAAACATTCGTGAAACGGATGCAATTGGCCATGTAGTTCGCTGTTTTGAAGACGAAAACGTAATTCACGTTGCAGGTACTATTGACCCTGCTGACGATATTGACGTTATCAATACCGAATTAGTACTTGCCGATATGGACAGCGCTGATAAAGCAATTTTCCGTAACGCTAAAAAAGCGAAAGGCGGCGATAAAGACGCTAAAGAGCAAAATGCAGTACTTGAAAAAGTAAAAGTACACTTAGACGAAGGGTTAACACTTCGCTCTTTAGAGCTTACTAAAGAAGAAAAAGCAGCAATTAGCTCAATTAACTTCTTAACTATTAAGCCTACTATGTACATTGCTAACGTAGCTGAAGATGGCTTTGAAAATAACCCACACCTTGACCGTGTACGTGCTATTGCAGAGTCTGAAGATGCTGTAGTAATTCCGGTGTGTGCTGCAATCGAATCTGAGCTTTCTGAACTAGATGAAGAAGACAAGCTTGAATTTATGGCAGACCTAGGTTTAGAAGAACCAGGCCTAAACCGTGTTATTCGCGGTGGTTACGAGCTATTGCATTTACAAACCTACTTCACAGCAGGTGTAAAAGAAGTACGCGCGTGGACTATTCCAGTAGGTGCAACTGCGCCGCAAGCGGCTGGTAAAATTCACACCGACTTTGAACGTGGCTTTATTCGCGCACAAACCATTGCTTATGACGACTACATTGCCTTTAATGGCGAAGGTGGCGCTAAAGAAGCCGGTAAAATGCGTCAAGAAGGTAAAGAGTACATTGTTAAAGATGGCGATGTAATGAACTTCTTGTTCAACGTATAATTACGCCTAAACAATCTGTTTATAAAAGCCCGCTTAATGCGGGTTTTTTTATGCCTTTAACCAGGTAAGTTTCATCCTAAAAGATAAATGGCCTTAATCACTTTTGGCTTTTTATAGCAATTAGCATAATTAAGTGATTTATTTTGTGGATGGAAAAACCTGTTGATAGCTAGAAAAATTCGCTATTTAGTTGTTCTAAAAGAGAATTTTTTCACACAGATAGCGACACCTTTAGTCCCGCAAAATGATATAAGTATTATTACGAATTGGTATTATACTCACGAGCTAAGCTAAATACTTTATTTAACGTGATAAATACGCATCAGTAATAAGCAAATTGCCCTAACAACTACCCCCACGCGGTGATTAATATGTAATTTTTAACGCAACTAGCGCAAGTTATGCCTACTTAAAATGATTGCATAGCCTGGTTGTTAAGTATCATAACTTCATTCAATAGCTAAAATACTCAATAAACTCGGTTTTAATACAACTTGATCACAAAGCGACTGCATAAATACTCAGCAGTTTTTATATTAACGGTTTTAAGTTGTTATTACTTGGTGTACTTTGACAGTTGATTTACAGTTAAAAAAACAGCAAATTTATTAAAATTTAGCCTCTTAGCTTAATTTTCCTGCAAACAAACCCTGTTAAGTGTTTTTTTGCAAAAAAGGTGTTGACGGATTTGGGTCATATCAGCATAATACGCCCCGCACTCAGCGATGAAGTGATAACAAAAGAGATGGCTAAGTAGCTCAGCTGGTTAGAGCACATCACTCATAATGATGGGGTCACAGGTTCAAATCCCGTCTTAGCCACCATTTTTCTTTTGTTGCTCAATGAAGAGTTTAAAATAACTACCTTCCTTTGATTATTCAAAGTGAAAATGCGGGAGTGGCGGAATTGGTAGACGCGCTGGATTTAGGTTCCAGTATCTTAGGATGTGAGAGTTCAAGTCTCTCCTTCCGCACCATGTTCTGATATGAACTAAACTATCAATTGTTTTCTGTTGGGATATCGCCAAGCGGTAAGGCACCAGGTTTTGATCCTGGCATTCCCAGGTTCAAATCCTGGTATCCCAGCCAACAATGGCTAAGTAGCTCAGCTGGTTAGAGCACATCACTCATAATGATGGGGTCACAGGTTCAAATCCCGTCTTAGCCACCATTTCTTTTTTAGAAGTGGCTCTGCAAGAGTTAAATTGCAGCTCAATGAAGAGTTTAAAATAACTACCTTTCTTTGATTATTCAAAGTAAAAAATGCGGGAGTGGCGGAATTGGTAGACGCGCTGGATTTAGGTTCCAGTATCTTAGGATGTGAGAGTTCAAGTCTCTCCTTCCGCACCATGTTCTCGATAAGAACTAAAATAATCAGCTAATTCTTTGTTGGGATATCGCCAAGCGGTAAGGCACCAGGTTTTGATCCTGGCATTCCCAGGTTCAAATCCTGGTATCCCAGCCAATTTCT
>NZ_AUTO01000163.1:0-2237 GCF_000498055.1 Pseudoalteromonas sp. TB51 | reverse complement strand
CCGGCTCGCCTGGGTTTGCCATTGCAAGCAGCGCCGGCAACATAATTAAACACCCTAATGTGATGGTCAGCTTACGCGTTTTATCGGTATTCCAGCCTGCTTTAAGGCGGTTTTGGGCAAGTAAGCCACCAAACCAAGCACCAAACATAGCGCCTACATACGGAACCCAGCCATAAATACCAATCGCTTTAACATCCATGCCATACACTTCGTTTAAGTAAATTGGTATCCAAAAAACAAATAACCACCAAATAGGGTCGATAGCTGCAGAGGCTATAATTACGCCCCAGCTTTGCTTACGAGAGAGTAACTCGCCTGTAGACGGGTTATATTCTTCTTCGTCATCGCTTGTTACATCGCCGTTATCATCAACGCGTCTTTGTCCGGTAAGAATGTACTCACGCTCTTCTTCACTTATCCAAGGGTGAGAGCCTGGAGGCGCTTTTACCAAAATAATCCAAGGAACTAACCATAAAAAACCTAAGGCACCAACAAATACAAACACCATTTGCCAGCTAAAGTACACGGTTAAATAAGCAATAAGCGGGATAGCAATAATGCCACCAATGGCTGCGCCAGAATTAAATATACCTTGCGCTAAAGCACGCTCTTTTGTTGGAAACCACTCGGCATTACCTTTAGCTGCACCGGGCCAGTTACCAGCTTCGGCTACACCTAAAATTGCACGGAAAATACTTAAACTAAGCACCCCTTGTGCAAAAGCATGGGCAACAGTGGCTAATGACCACACACCAATTGAAAGCACAAAACCTAAACGCGTGCCAACCCAGTCAAAAATTTTGCCAAAAATAGCTTGGCCAAATGCATAAGCAAATACGAATACTATAGAAATATTAGCGTAAATTTGTTTACGCTCTAACGCAGATTCATCAGGGAACATTTCTTCCACAATGTCTGGCCATAAAACGCTAAGCGCTTGACGGTCTATGTAGTTAATAATGGTAGCAAGTGCAATTAGCACTATAACCCACCAGCGTAAGCCTTGAATTTTCATAGGTTATTCCTCAAGAAAGTCTTCGCGAGCTGGGCTAAAGGTATCAATCAGTATACCGCCAGTTGGGCACGTTGCACCGTGATCAGCAAAAGGAGGAATAAAACAGCTATCACCCGCTTTTAAGATTTTAGTTACGCCATCAATGTTAAAGTGAAACTCACCCTCAACCACATACGTTACTTGCGAGTGCCTGTGCGCATGGTTATAACCAATTGCCCCTTCTGAGAACCAAATTTTCACGGCCATTAGCTCTTCGTTATAGCCAAGCATTTGGCGTTTTAAGCCATTACCTAAATCTTCAATCTCGGTTTCGTTACCAAATGAAAAGTGTGCACTTTGCTTTTGCATCCTGTTTACTCCTGATTATTCTTCATCGCATAAACGCCAAGGCGGCCATTTAAGGTGAATGCTTTATTTTGATATGTGAATGTGTGTTTAGCTGCTTTATCGGCTTTGTTGATAGCAACCAAATAGGTATTATTTTTTACTTTAACTTCAATTAGGTCTAAGTGCTCTTGCGCGTCATACTTAAGTGACGATACACGGCTAACAGCCTCTAGGGTATATTCTTTACTTGGGTTGTATTCACCGTGAGGCTCAAGTACTGAAATAAATTTATGCTGTTTTTTACCTTCTACACGGCGAATGTAGCCATTTTCGTTACGAAGATTAAAGTGTGGATCGTTTGCCCCTATTTGCGTAAATAAGAAAGACTCATCCCCTTTCACTAGGCTAGTTTGTGTATAAAAACGGCCGTTGTCGTTTAACCACGTTACCTTTGCTAGGCCTTCATCTGGTTGTGCCTGTGCTTTTAACCATAAATGTTGATAGCCATTTTTATCACCCAGCGCAGCTAAGCTTTTGGTGTTACCAAGTAACTCAAAGCTGGTATCAATTAATTGGCCTTTGTAATGCAGTGGTAAATCAATTTTATGGGAGGAATCTGCAGTCACATTAAAAATATCAACTGCAAGCGTGCTTTCAAGCATAGGTAAATTAATTAACGCTAACGTGCGTTCAAGCTCAACACCTTTGTAAGCGGTGCTTATTTGCCCACTTGACACCGTTCCGTATTGGTTTGTTTCAAAGAAATTAAGCGTAGGATGATTGTTATTACCCACTTTAACATTTGCATTAAAATGCGAGGTTTCATCAATCACAACTGTATTGTGTGCCACGGTATGTTTTGCGTAAGTTTCGTTTTCTGGTAGGTAACGGCCGC
>NZ_AUTO01000162.1:0-6918 GCF_000498055.1 Pseudoalteromonas sp. TB51 | reverse complement strand
CCGCCGTATTTAGCCTCAACATTTAAAAAACGTGCAGCGCCATAATCAGATACAATTTCATTGCCATGATCGTAAAACTGCCATGTTAATTTATCAAAATGTCCATGCCCTAAACCCTGCGCGGCAGGTTTAAATAAAAGTGCTTGGTCGCCACCAGTTTGCGTACGCATTACTACCAACGCCCCTTGCTCGCCATCGTTACCATCGCCAAATGCTACCGATTTAAATACATAAGGAGTTTGCTTATTTTTATCCAGCGCTTGAGCCACTTTTAGGCCATCGCCAGAGAGTATTATTTGATTTTGCTTTTTAGCTATATCTAAGTAACCAGTATCGTGTGTTAAACCGTAAGCGGCTGTTACACCGTGTACCAGCTCTATTGTGTCTATACCTTTACTTTTAATTGCATCGTTTATCGGGAAAAACAAACCGTTATAGCTTAGCTGAATAGTGGTATCAATGGCTTTAAGTAATATGCCATCGCGATATTCAAAAATGTCTCGCTGCGGTTCGTTGTTTTCAATTGCTTTAGCAAAGGTAACAAACGGAAGTAGTGCAAAGCGTTGATAATAAGGACCTTCGTTGTAATAGCCTTGTGGCGAAAACAGCATGTCTAGCTGCTTAATAAAGCCCCCCTCGCCCGATTTATCTAAATCGTAAAGAGACTTTTCGACCCACTCAGATTCATCTAACACATACCCTGCCATGCCTACACCGGCTGTAGCCCAGGTACCATGGTTATGTACCTTGTTAAAGGTTGATGGCTGGCCTTGTGATAAAAATAACGATACTGGACGCAGTAAGTCATTTTCAATGGTTTCAATATTAGCGGTGCTTAACGCATCATGCACTAAATCGTATGCTTGAATGGTATAAACAAGCCACATGGCCTCATTAAGGCTTTGCCAAAATAGTTTACCTGGGTTTTGCGACTTAACTTTGCGCTTAGGGTGTACATCAAGTGTTGGGTATAATTTGGCATACTCAAGCAACATATCACGTACGTAATGAGCGTATTTATCATCTTGGCTAAGCTGATAAATAACACCGGCGTTATACATAAGCTGATAATTTTTTTTGTGTCGTTCGTGGGTATACCCTCCCCCACCGTCTTTTGGTACAGGCACTGTTATAGGGCTTTTAATTTGCTCATCTACTTGTGCTTTAAGCGCTGCAAATGCGTTGGCAAACTTACCCTGTTCATTGTTGCTAATTGCTTGGCGCATTTGCTTTACATCATCATTGGTTATTACCAAATTTGGATGCGCTGCGTAGGCGTTTATCGATAAAACTAAGGCACTTACAGTAACACCCAGCGTTTTAAATAATGACTTATTTTGGGTTAAATTCATCATTGTTAGTTCACCTTATTTAAAACGTTGTTATTTTTAATCGTTGCCGTGTGCGGGCCCGCTACACGTAACTCTTTTACGTTTGGCGCTTGAGTTGCATCAAAGGTGTTATCTGTAATGGCTGTTATTGGCTCACCAACCGTGTGCTCAATTTTAATCGGTGCCGATTTTTCAAATACGTTGCTTGCAATATTTGTTACTTGTACACCGTGCGCATACACACTCGCTTGCGCCTTGTTGCGCTTACCTAAACCTACTTTAGTTAGGGTGTTATTGGTCATTAATAAATGCGGACCAAAGGTGCTTTCATCACTTCCACCTCGGTATAACTTAACGACGCCACCGGCTACCTCATTAAAGGTATTGTTTTTAAGTGTTACATACTCTGCGTTATAAATACCTAAGTCTTCTATTTCGGTATCGAGACGTAAAATATCGCCAGTTACATTTTTAAAGGTGTTATTTACTAACGTGATTTCATCTGCCATCGCCCCTTTACCCGTTACAAAAAAGTGAAATGAGTGATTAATATCAAGATTAGTTAATTGTGAGTTGTGTATTTCAAAGCGGTAGTTATCAACCATGCCCCACTTTTTAGTACGTACCACACTATTATTAATGGCATCAGGTGCGTTTTCACCCGAGATAACTAAACCATCTAGCTTTAAGCTACCGCCATCATGAATTTCAAATAAGGTAGAGCGTTGGTAGGTCAACTTAGCTTTGCCAGTATGTTTAGCCTTAAGGGTAAGCACTTTTGTTATTTTAACGAGTTTAGATACATCGTATTGACCATCTGCAAGCTCTAATACATCACCCGTTTGGGCTGCATTGATTGCGTTAAGTAAGGCATCTGCAGTTGCTTTAACCTGGTGAGTTTTACCCGTATCAAATGCTACAACTTGCTCTGTTTTTGGATACCAACTAACGCCGGTATCGGCCTTTTTTAGCACCTTTAAACCGCGTTGAGCACCTGCACTAATTTTGCTTGATTCAGGATACAGTAAACCGTTACTAGCTCTGGTTAGTGTTACATTTTGCTGTTTAACACCGTAATTTAACTCTTTTAATACCTGGGTATTAGCTACATTTTCACTAAATTTAATACCGCTTACATCATCAAAGGTTGTAAAAGGCTGCTCGCCATTTTGATTAATAATAAGGTTATTTATCATTACGCTATTAATTGGTGCAGCGCTACGCTCGCTATCGCTACCTGCGCCAAGTTGTATATGACGCACATTTACATAGGTATTGTTTTCAATTGTCGCGTTTTCTACCTGATGGTAGCGATTTATTGGTGAGTTAGGTACGCCGTTCATAACCGTAAAACCACTGCCAAAACGGTAGCCTGTTAAACCTTCTAAGTAGTTATTTTTTACTGTTTGGTTTTTATTAATGATGCGAATGCCACCTGTGTGATCTACACCGTTACCAAAAAAAACGTTCTCTTCTATAATATTGCCATTACCATGGCGCAACGTTAGTGTGCCGCGAGACTCAAAAAACACATTATTGCGGATTTGGTTTTTCCCTGATTTAACCGAGATTATTTCTACTTCGCCGTTAGTACGTTCAAAGTAGTTGTTTTCAACTACGGTAAATGAATCACTTAATGAATAGTGGCTANCCGCCGTTAGATCCAAAAGTAGGACGATAGCCAAAAAAGTTATGATCAATTTGATGGTGGTTTTGTTGGCTTTGCTCACTATTAAGCCTTACAGCAATCGTAACGCCTTTGTTACGTTTACCTACTAAGTGGCTGTGATCAAAACGATTGTGTTTACCATATAGAGCCACCCAATAGTCTGATTCTCGTTTATCGGGGTTATTGTAGTTATCGATAACGACTTGTGTTACACGTGAGTGAGTAGCAAGCTCATCTTTATTTTTACGAAATTCAATAACGGCTGAGCTAGGCGTATAACCATTTTTAAATACAAGTCCTGACACTTCTAAATACGAACCCGCCAGTCTTAAATTAGATTGCCCTGATAAAATAACGTTACCCTTGGTTTGCGCTGTAAGCTTTATAGGGGCGTTTTTGGTTCCTTGGCCTTGTAATAAAATTTCGAAATTAGACCACGTACCGTCTTTGAGAGTTACTTTATCGCCAGCAACGAGTTTGTCAGAGATCTCTTGAAAAGCTTGTTTAGTGTCTACAAAATAATCTTTGGCTGCCAATTGTGTGGATGTGCACCCAATAAGAACTAGGCTAAGCTTTATTATATTAATTAAACGCATAGATAACTCTTTTTCAGTGTGACCGGAAGTAATGCCTTATCAATAGTAATGCTGCACTCATTGCACAAAGCAGGTTAAATCTAGCCAATTGATGTTGTGTGTGTGTTTTGGTGCTTTAACTACGTTAAAGCACCCAATGTTGTCGGTATTACTTTTCTAGAGTTTTAAAGTAATCAAAAATTTCTGGTACGTTGCCTTGCCCCATACCTGCATCAAATGCCGCTTGTAAGTTAGCAGATGACCCTTCAGCAATTTTTGATTCAGTCCCAAGGTCTGAAACCATTTGTAGGAAGTAGCCTAAATCTTTGTTTGCATTGGCAATTGAAAAACCAAGGTCGCTTACATTGTCTACCGCGTAGTTTTTACAAAATTGCATAAATGGAGAGCTAGAAGGACCTGTCGACATAATGTCAAATAGTTGCTGGCGGTCTACACCCGCTTTGTCTGCTACAGCAAACGCTTGTGACATAGCACATACCGTGGTCATACCCATAAAGTTATTGATTAACTTAGTTGTATGTCCTGCGCCTAGCTCACCTAGGTGAAATACGTTTTCGCCTTGATCTTCAAGTACAGGTTTAACTTTATTGAAGGTGTCAATATCACCCGCTGCCATAATATTTAATAGGCCGTCTTTAGCATGGGCTGGAGTACGCCCTAGTGGTGCGTCAATCATGCCTGCGCCTTTAGCGGCTAGATCAGCACCAATTTTTTTAGTAGATGAAGGAATTGATGTACCAAAATCAATTAATACCGCGCCTTCTTTAATACCCGCTAAAATGCCATCTTCTGCGTAGACAATTTTTTCAACAACTGCTGATGTTGTTAAACAAAACATAATTATGTCTGCACCTTGTGCAAGCTCTTTTGCAGTGCTTGCTGTTTTTGCGCCTCTGCTAACGCATGCAGCAACCGCATCTTTGTTTAAATCCATAACAATAAGCTCATAGCCTTTGTTCTGTAAGTTTTCGGCCATATTGCCGCCCATTAAGCCAAGGCCGATAAAACCGATTACTGGTTTAGACATGAATAACTCCTAAATATGATGGCGCGTGCTTTTATGAGTACGAGTAATGATTTACCCCATAAATAGGTACGCTGTGTCGTTTAATTCAATTTGCTAAAGTAACCCTGAGCATGTTCGTTTGAATAGGTAACCCGCCGCGTTATTACCATTTGAGCGAATAAAAACAGAGTGATTACACGCTGTATATTGTTGACCGGTTACGTATTTATTTCGTTATGCTTAGCATTGCTTTGATTATTTATTAATACCTTGGAGAAGCTAAAACCAAGCAACTTACCAATTGGTATGTAAAAACTGTATTACCATACACCAATCTTGTCAACCAATAAGTTAACTTTGTAAACCAAGGTAATTTACAATTTATTTTAAGTTAACAAAATAACAATAATAAACAATTAGTTATAGGTAGTATGGAAATCAAATTAATTCAACGCACTTTTCCCTTCTTTGGTTAGAGCTTAATAAAAAATAGGTTGACCAATAAGTGCAACAACTTTATAAACTCGTATAAATAGCGTGGCTATAATTACATTGTGCACTAACCCATTGTTGGTAAAACCACTAATTTAGTGTGCTAATATTATGGCAATGCGTGGTTGTAAATGCCGAGCCTTGTCCACATTTAGCTTAAATTGCCCGAACTCAGGTTAAGAAGTTTACTTACGTATTAAATCGTACTGATATTTTAATTTATTTCACAAGCCGAGGTTTTCAGTGAAGGCAAAGCCACTTGCGCGGCAATAACTGGGCTTATTGCACGTAAATTTGACGCAATGAGTGCGCAAATAGCTGGTTAATATAAACTTATTGTTCACAGTTGAGGTAAAATAAGCCCCTAGGTATATGACAGGCTCTGGCCTTTGCAATGCGGTTATGGATACCCCATAAAGACGCTATGCTCCACACCTATTTAAATTTAAACTCACAGAGGTAACCTAAATGCGTTTATTACACACAATGTTGCGTGTAGCCGACTTAGAAAAGTCACTTTCTTTTTATACACAGATTTTAGGAATGAAAGAATTACGCCGTTCTGACAACGAAGAGTACCGTTATACATTAGCTTTTGTAGGGTATGGTGAAGAGGATAGTAATACTGTATTAGAGCTTACTTATAATTGGGATGAAAATAGCTACGATCTTGGTAATGCATATGGCCATATAGCTATTGAATTTGACGATATATACAAGGCATGTGACGACATAAACGCCGCTGGTGGAAACGTCAGTCGAGAACCGGGGCCAGTAAAAGGCGGCACAACAGAAATTGCTTTTGTGAAAGACCCTGATGGCTATTCAATTGAGCTTATTCAGAAAAAGAAAAACAAAGCTCACTAGGGAATAAAATTTATCAAAAAGGTGCCTAGTCGCACCTTTACCTTAGTTGGCTATCTTTACTTGCTCGGCGGTTTACGCCAGCAACGCCTTTGCCTTTAGCCTCAAGCTCGCTTTGACACGCCACACAGTGCCTAACACCTGGCAGCGCTAACCTGCGTGCCTGTGGTATTTCACAATCACACTCATCACAGAATTCAGCACTCGCGCCTGAGATTAAATTTTGCCTTGCATATTGCACTGCATCGTTAACACTTGCATCGATTTGATCTTGAATTGCGCCATCACGCGCCCAACCACTTGCCATAATTAACTCCTAATAATGAGAAATTAAATTAAAAGGCTAGCAGCACAGCGCTTTATAAATGCTGAATATTTTGTACAGGCTTTATTGATTGAGCTATTTAAAGGATGAAAAAATATGGTTAATAGTAATTTGAAATTTAATTGTGCTATCCATTTTATCTACACATGCAGTTATAAGTATGTATTTTTAACGCAGCTAGCAAAAAATTTATCACTGTAAATGAATAGTTATTATTGCGGATTGGTCTTGAAAGCCTAAGAAGTTATACGTAGGTGATTATTAATTAAACAGATAGGTTTTTAGATATTGAAGAAAATTAAAAGTGTAAAACTAAAATTTTAACGGATAAACAGTAGAAATTAATGCGCTGGATAGCTGAGGAAGTAATAGCTTTATACACTACTAAAATAGTAAGTGGCGTCTCAATAGATTAGTACTCTTGATAACGTCGTGCATAGAGAGGGCGGTGTCACACTGCTTTATACATCACCTAAAATAGTAAGTGGCGTCCCCAAGGGGATTCGAACCCCTGTTACCGCCGTGAAAGGGCGGTGTCCTAGGCCTCTAGACGATGGGGACGCAGAAATTGCTTTGCAAATCACTGATTTGCTATTTCTAAGTAAGATGAGACCGAGCCTGCGAGGCGAATGGCA